>JBCCOX010000162.1:0-8810 GCA_039025155.1 Deinococcota bacterium
ATAATGTTCAGCATTAGCACAATTTACAATCATAGGTGTAGTGTAGCAGCCAAGAAAAACACCTCCTAGCAAGAGAAACTCTCTGCAGTGAGGTGTTGTGTCAACTAACTGTTAATTACGTTTAGCCACTTACGTTAAGGGGTGGATAAAGGCCACTACACACTTAACAAGCAACTCACGTCGTTGAGCGTCAGTTAAAGATGCTTATTTGCGAACGAGTTGCTTGGTGTACGGAATGAGCGCCAAGTAGCGGGCACGTTTGATCGTTTGGGCCAAACGGCGTTGATACTTAGCTGATACACCTGTGCGGCGGCGCGGTAAAATTTTGCCAGTGTCCGAGATGAAGCGGCTGAGCATACGTGTATCGCGGTAATCGGTAACTTCCATTTGCCCGGATGTGAAAGGACACACCTTGGGTCTGCGCCCACGGCGGCCACCTGCGGGTTTGCGTGATTTTACAGGTTTTCTACTAGCCATAAAAGGCTCCTTTCATAAGGGTGATAAGTTTTAGTCAAGCTAATCACACAAATTTTGAGTATAAGTCCTGCGCTTGTAGAAGAGGTAGTGCTGGCTAACATGGCAGGGCAACCGCAAAGTTAGAAAGGCTTTTGAAACCAAAACTTGTTAATGTCCACTGTCTCTGTTTATCGCATTTATTGATGATTTTTCGTAAAGTCGCTGAAGCCCAACTTACGAAATTGAGGACTTTTGACGCTTTTACTTATTTTATTAGGGTAGCGACTTTGCGGTTGCCCCATAACACACCACACCAACAACATCCGTGACCGCCAATGCTACCTGTATCTTAAAAATCCCCGACGACAATAAACCACATAGGTAAATCAGGCTGGAACGTTCTTGGGTTAAAGGTAAAGGTGAGTGCTTCGGTGTCGCTTATGCTCGAGATAAGGATGTCTCTATTGTCAAGTACACCCCTCGTTCCACCATCAATGTACAGTTTGAGGTTCGTCGCACGCTGAATATCTGCATTGCTTGCCCGAAGTGTGAGGCTATCGGCCGTCACGGAGACGGAACCCTCAGGCACGAGAAATTTAAAACTGAGGAGTACCACGTCTTGTTGTCCTGTGCTGATGGTCATGTCATTAAGTGCGACGCCTGGCAAGACATAGAGGGCATTGGCAGGTTCATCACTCACAGTAACCACAACATCAAAGGTAAACGGATTCTCGTTTGCGTCTGGGTCGTTGCTCGAGAGACTAACTTCACCTGTGAACTGACCTGCGCTGTTGGTGTTGACTTCTAGGGTCAATAACACACTTGCAAAGCTAGCTAACGTTTCTGGTAAAGGCTCACCGACGACAGAGAGAAAGCTAGGGAGTAGCAGTTCACCTACTTCTAGTGTTTGTGCACCTGGATTGCGAACTAAGAAGTCTAAGGTGATCGCTTGACCGCGTTTGTATGGCCCGTAGTAAAGAGGCTCAATTCCTCTTGACGTGATGCTATTTGCTTCTAGGGTTGCACCATTACGGATTTGCATGTCGGGGTTCGGGTTGATGATGGGTGGAGCATCATCACCACTGCTACATGGCATATCAATAAACTCGTATGCCCCCATATCGACAGAAGTACCTTGGCAACGTGCATTACCTGCGAGGTCCACGGTGAGAGCACTGCCATTGTTGTCTACAGCAAGGGCATCATCACCTGCGTCAATAGCGGGGGAGTTTGCTATGAGGGTGTAGTCGCCGTTGGTAGTGGGGTTACCTGCTGTTGCAGGTTGGTGGTCAGTAAAAACATCAGCAACCACCTTGCCGACGAAGGCATCTCCCTCGGATTCACCTGCACCGAAGCCGTAGGCGCTGCTGTTTGAGGTGACGCCAACATCAGTAAAAATTTCTGGATCGTTACTGGCATCATTACCCAGCACGAGGCTGTTTTCGAGAGTGACTGCAGTTGCGCCCCTGCTCATAATCCCGCCGCCAGTAGTTGCCTGATTTCCTGAGACGGTGCTGTTGGTGACTGTGATTGTTCCCCTGCTCCAAATCCCGCCGCCGTTACCTGCCTCATTGCCCGAGATGGTGCTGTTGATGACTATGACTGTGCCAAGGCTGAGAATCCCACCGCCGAGATCTGCTGTATTTCCTGAGATGATGCTGTTGGTGACTGTGACGTTGCCATTCTCACTGAAAATCGCACCGCCTAGGATAACACCGTCTACTACGCCAGTACCTCCCGTCACTACCAAGTTATTGACTTCAAATGTGCCACCGCCTCGGTGATCAAAGATGGTGTGGTTACCACCCCCATCAATCGTCACCTTTGCACCCGTCCCGCCATCAATCGTCAGGTTATCAACGGTGATTTCTGGCAAGTCACCTGTAAGCGTAATCGTCTGCCCTGCCAAACCAGAGACATCAATCGTGTCACCATTGGCTGCGGCATTAATAGCCTCCCGCAAAGTATCGCATTCATTTGAGGCATTACAAGACCCTATACCATCACCAACCGTCGTTACGGTGTACGTCGTCGCCATCCCCCACGGTACTAGTGTCATCACAACAGTGAATACAAGCACTTTTATGTGTTGATGTTTGACCATTATAGTTGCTCTCCTTAAGTGCTTCAGCCAAATACTATTGTTCAAACATTTTTTGCAATGCAAGTGATGTGATTAGCTCGAGCGTCTTCTTTTTTGTGGTCACTAGCTATGGGCACGATATGAAGGGATTTATGTACTGCGATGTGAAGCTATAAAAAGTGCTGCATAGATATTTTCACGAAGGATATTTGCCAACGATATATGGGATAGGTTTGTTGCTGAGGCTGTCAAAATGGTTGCTTATCGTCGTATGGTGCTGGGGCGGTGAAGTTTCTGACCATTAAAAACCCGAACACAAACCCACCCACATGCGCCCACCACGCAACACCACCTTGATTACCAACAATCACACCAGACGTTGCTTCTACAAACTGCAACACCCCCCAGTACCCTAAGTAAAACCACGCAGGTAACCAAAAGACGAAAAAGGGTGGAATAAGCGTGAGCACCTTACAACGTGGAAATAACACAATGTAAGCACCTAATACAGCACTAATTGCACCTGAAGCGCCCACCATAGGTACGGGCGAACGCAGTGAAAATAGTCCGTGAGCAAGTGTTGCCAGCACACCTCCAAGTAGATAAAACCCTAAAAACTTCATGTCACCTAGACGGTCTTCAATGTTATCTGCAAACACCCACAAGAAAAACATATTGCTGGCGATGTGGGCGAGGCTCCCGTGCATAAACATGCTGGTGATGAGCCTGTAAGCATTACCCACGGGATTTGCAAAAAATAGCCTCGGAATAAAGCCGTATTGCAATATAAATTGTTGCTGCATAATGGGTTCATCTAGGGAAAGTTGATAGATAAAGACACCGACATTAATAGCTAAAATTAGCCACATGAAAAACGCAGGCTTGCTTTTAGGATTGTTGTCACGTAGGGGAAGCACAGCTACAAAACCTCGAGCCAGCCATAGCTGTTAATAGTCTCGAGGTGGCAATCATCAATCATCATGTATTTAGCTTAGTCAAAAGCCTCGAGCAAGTCAGTGATGTGCCCTCAACTAGCCACTCAGATAGCTCATTAGCGTGTCGTTGCTGCTTGGCGGTGTACTTGTTCAATGACCGGCCGCACTTTGATGACGTTGTCTGCAGGTTGAACGCCTCTAACGAAGGCCGTGCCGTAAATCACACTGCGCGCCCCGACAATACAGCCCGGTTGTAGGACGGCATTACACCCTACAAACACATCATCACCAACTGCAGCACTGAACTTACTGCGCTCAGTACTCACCCCTGCTACGTTGATGGTTTTGCCGAGTGCGCCCAAGTTCGCCAGTTTGACGCCTGCACCCAAGTTGACGCCGCGCCCTAAAATGCCATCACCTACGTAGTTGAAGTGAGCAGCAGTGGCGCCCTCGAGCAAAAGTGCATGTTTGATCTCAGACGCATGTCCAACTTTGGCACCCGCAGCCAGCACCACGCCACCACGTAAATACGCACCGTGCCCCACACTAGCACCCTCACCAAGCCAAGCTGGACCCTGCACAAACGCATGGGGACCAATGCTAGCACCTGCAGCGAGCACCACATCACCTTCAATCACAGCGGTAGGGTGAACTTTACCTTGCAACTTATGCCTGCCACGCACAACAGTGTCTAAAAAGTCGTCCAGCGTGTCAAGAATTTGCCAGGGCCAGGTGACGTCGAGTAGAGGTTGGAGCAATGGCGTGACCTGCTCATGGGCAAATAGTTCAGGAAGCTCGAGCATAACTTCATTGTACGCGATGTTAGGCCCAACTCGAGACATGTCATTTTTTACTTGCAACACGTTTAACGTCTCACAAGAAAGGGGTGACACATGTCACATCTTTGTGACGGTGATAGTTACAAATACCGCCACACTGCTAAGCTAGCAAAATGTCGCGGAGCTGCTTAATACCGTCCTGATGCCGAGTTAGTCACAGCTTTTAGAAGGGTCACTTTGTATACTCCAGGGGCAATTTATGTTTGGGGAGGTTATGGTGTACCGACTCACAGCCAGCCTTATTTTTCTTTTGGCGCAACTTGGCAGTGTACAAGCAAACACGTCTGAGGCAGCCCTTTCTTACGGGGAAGTGCCGCACGTGTCACACATCGCTTACAACTCAGCAGCTAATAATGCAGAAGCTGAGGCGTATCACAACTTGCTTGTGATTGATACGCAACTTGATGATTACGAAACCCTACTCGCCCAGGTTCCTAGCAGCACGCAGGTGCTCTTGCTCGAGCCTGACAATGCCACAACTGTCTTAACTGAGGCCTTAGCAGCGCTTCCAGCTGATTCTGTGAACAGTTTGCAGATTGTCTCGCACGGACGTGCTGGCGCATTGCAACTTGGTGACGCCTGGCTCACCGATAACAGCGCAGCTCTGTTTGAGGCTTGGGAGCACGCCCTCGCAGACGATACGAGTGAAGTCTTGCTCTATGGCTGTGAACTTGCCGCAGGTCAACATGGGCAGATGTTTGTGAGTGGACTCGCCCAAACTCTACAAAGTAATGTCTTTGCATCTGACGACCTAACAGGCTCAGCATTATTGCAGGGTAATTGGTCGCTCGAGGTTGGCAGTCGTTCAGACGGCACGCCGCTCACAGGTCGTTCCATAACCATCTTTGAAGACAGTGGCTATAAATTCACTCTGCAAGCTGGCGACATTGTCGTGATTCCAGTTGCACCTGCCGAACTCACCGTGTCCGAAGCCGGCGACACAGCCACATTTTCTGTGTCGCTAAGTGGGCCACGACCAACATCCAACGTTACGGTTGGCTTTAGTTTTGACCCAGAATTTTTAGATGAGGCCACCACCACACCCGGTGAAGTAACCTTCACGCCCACCGACTTCGACAACTCACGCGCATTTACCATTACCGTGCGCGGGCTGGACGACAGTCTGGCAGATGGTGACACAGGACCCTTCCCTGTCAACATCGGTACAGCTAGTGAAGACGACGCCTACAACCGCATCACTAAGACTGAACCGCAGATTATCAATGTTGATAACGACACGGCAGATGTTCTAGTCATCGCTCCCGCAGGCGGGCTTATGGTCAGTGAAGCGGGTGATACCGACAGCTTCACCGTGCGTTTAAGCGCCCAACCTGCACCAGATACAACGGTAACTGTGGCGCTTGCCGTGCGGGACATTAACCCCAACGCGGGCGACCCAGCTGCTACCGAAGCCACTACTAATCCTACCGAAGTCACCTTTGACGAAACCAATTGGAATATTCCTAATACAGTGGTCGTGGCAGGTGCAGATGATGACATCATCGATGGGGATCAAAACTTTTTTGTAGATTTAACAGTCACCTCGACGCCAGAAAGTCCGTTTGCAGGGCTCGAGCTACCCAGCATCAGCGGCCTCAACGAAGATGACGACGCAACCTTTGCCGGTATCTCGGTTGATCCTTTTGTTGGCGTTGAAACTAACGAAGACAGCACCGCAGCCAACGCCACTGGCAGTTTCACCGTCGTGCTTAATCGTGGACCACGCTTACCTGTGTCTGTTCCTATTCAAAGCAATGACAGCAGTGAGGGCGTTGTGGTTCCCCCCAGCGTGCTGGTATTTACACCTGCCAACTGGGATCAACCGCAAACCGTCGTAGTACGCGGCGTTGATGATGACCTCAACGATGGCGACCAAGTTTACACAATTAGTGTGGGCCCCTCGAGCAGTGACCAAGCTGTTTACGACGGCATCGACCCAGAAGATGTGGAAGTCACCAACGTCGATGACGACGAACCTGGTTTTGTCTTTAATATTCCTGCTGACCCATCTGTGTCTGAGCCAGACGGTGCGCTCAATATTCAAGTGCGCCTCACCGTGATTCCTACCGAGGGTGTCGCCTTACCACTCAGTGTGAGCGACCCTGACCGCGCAACGGTCTCACCTGCCTCACTCAGTTTCACGCCAGACAACTGGGATGTGTTCCAAACCGTCACGGTAACAGCCATCGACAACAACATTGACGATGACCTGATTAACGGCGAGCCAGTTACCTTTGACTTAGTTACAGGTACCAGCAGCAGTAGCGATCCTGACTACAGTGGGCTAACTACCGATGACATCACGATTACTTACATAGATGATGATGTAGCGGGCATTCGCGCGTCACCGCAAAGTGGGCTTAGCACTACTGAAGATGGCGGCGAAGCCAGCTTCACCGTGGTGCTCGAGACCCGCCCCACGACCGCTGTTACAGTTAATTTAGGCTCGAGCGACACAACGGAAGGCGCAGTGGTCCCACCCACTAGCATCGTCTTCACCCCAGATGACTGGGACGAACCCCAAAGCGTACGCGTGCGCGGTTTGGACGACAACCTGGATGATGGCGACATCGCCTACAGCATCACGGTAGAAGGCTCTGGCGAATACAGCGGCGTCAGCACCAGCGTGTCCGTGCAAAACACAGATGACGACACCGCAGGCGTGAACGTCAGCCCAACTGACGGGCTCATCACCAGTGAAACAGGCACCAGCGACGTGTTCAACGTGGTCCTTACCACTACCCCCGAAGGCAGTGTGACCATTGACTTCACCAGCAGCGAACCCAACGAAGGCAGCGTTGAACCTAGCAGCGTTACGTTCGACAGTAGCAATTGGAATCAACCGCAAACCGTCACGGTGACGGGCATTGATGACGCTGTAGCAGACGGCAACGCTGGCTATCAAATTGATGGCGTCGTAGGTCAAGGTAGCGATGCCGCGTTCTTAGGTGTGGCAATTCCTTCCGTGACAGTAGTAAACATTGACGACGATACGCCCGGTGTGACGGTCTCCCCGACCAGCTTAGAAACCATTGAGGGTGGAGCGTTGCTCGAGAGCTGTGACGCCATCCCCGATCCTGATGGCGGCGATGCAGACGATGGCGATGCCGACACAGATGATGATGCAGACGATAGCGGTCTCTTCGCCCAAGCGTGCTTCCGAGTTGTCCTTAACAGCCGCCCACAAAGTAGCGTCACCATTTCACTCACCAGCGACGATGAAACAGAAGGCACGGTCTCCCCTGGCGAACTTGCCTTTACGCCAGTGAACTGGAACGAACCTCAGTTTGTGACCGTGACTGCGGTTGATGACGGCATTGTGGACGCCGACGTGGACTACACGATTGTCACCAGTGAGGTTCAAAGTACCGACAGTGACTATAGCGGGCTGAGCGTGCCAGATGTTAACGTCACCAACTTTGACAACAACGCGAGCATTACTGTCTCACCGGTTGAGCTTGAAATTACTGAAGCCCCCGGCGAAACCATGCAGGCCACCTTCGAGGTTAACCTTGATGCACCAGCGCCCGAAGGTTTTGAGGTGGTCATTGACCTGCGCAGTAGCGACACGAGCCAAGGGACAGTTTCACCTGAAAGCTTGCGCTTTACGCCTGCAGATGGCATCAACCCCAAAACGGTAACCGTCACTGCCGTCAACAACAATGTGCAAGAAGGTGACACGCAGTTCCAGATTATCCTTGACCCCGCAGAAAGCCCTGGCAATGGCTATGACGGCATCGACCCAGCAGATGTAACAGTTGTGAACATCGATGACGATGAAGCTGGCATCAGCGTGCGCGCACTTGCTAGTCCGCTAGTGGTCAGTGAAGACGGCGATACCGCTGAACTGCGCTTGGTGCTCGACAGTGAACCGCAAGCTGAGGTTTCTGTGCCAGTGAGCGTCAGCAATCCGGACGAAGGCAGTTTATCTGCTGAAGTCATCATCTTTAACGAAGAAAACTGGAACATTGAGCAAGCGCTCATTGTACGCGGCGTAGATGACCAACGGGTGGATGCTGACACAACGTTCACCGTGAACTTTGGTACTGTCACCACATCTGACCCTGCTTATCAAGGGCAAACGCCATCTCCATCGGTATTTACAGTAACTAACCGTGACAACGACCAAGCTGGCATTAACGTGACGCTCTTGAACGATCCCTTGGAAACAGACGAAAACGGTGGTAGCGGGCAATTTACGATTGTGCTGGCTAGCCAAACTGCCGACAGCGTCAGCATCGACATTCGCAGCAGTGATCCCAGTGAAGGTCAAGCTGTGCCTGGTGTTGTAACGTTCACTGCAGATAATTGGAACGTACCGCAAACTGTCAATGTCCTTGGCATTGTGCAGGAACTAAAGCTAAGTCTAAAACAGAATTTTAATTGGTTTTGTTTGACACAAAGCCCATTCAAAGAGCGTCAATTCTATAGTCTTGCCAAGCTAATTGGACGGTTGGCTGAGAAAGGGGATCAGAAAAACCTCGGACGAAAAGCTCA
>JBCCOX010000163.1:0-8807 GCA_039025155.1 Deinococcota bacterium
GACCAATCTCTTCACTTCTTACCTCTGCCTGTTTTGACATAATAAGCAAGCCCTCCTTTTTATCTGAACCTCACTTCTCAGACTATCAGGAGGGCTTTGCTCATCATTAATCTAGAATTTGGGATGACTCATGGTACGAAGAAAAACAGTGACGCTTAAAAATCACCTACAACGAGTAACCACAACGGTAGTTCAGGCGCTAAGGTGCGCGTAGGAAATTCAAACGTGAGTGCGTCAGCATCTGCAAGGTTTAGCGTGGCTAGCGGTACATCGAGGGCATCCAACTCACCGCGTGTGCCGCCGTCAATATACACTTGCAAGCTTTCTGCACTATCTAGCGCAAGCAAATTTGTTGCGTCTAGGCGGATGCTATCTAGGGTTACATCCACAGAACCTGTGGGCACAAGCAATTTAAAACTAAGTAAGGGTACGTCCACATCGCCTGCTTGTACGTTGACCTCAGCTAAGTCGATACCTGCTAGGACATAAACGGCATGGGCGGGGTCGTCATCTACCTGTACCACAACATCAAAGACAAATGGATTTTCGTTGGCATCTGGGTCGTTACTGGCAAGGCTGACTTGCCCTTCCAGCGTGCCTGCAACTGAGGTATCCACAGCAACCTCGAGCAAGGCACTTTCAAAGCTACCCAAGCTTGCTGGTAATGCGTCACCATGCAGGCTCATGAAGTTGGGCAAACTAAGTTCGCCAAGCTCGAGCACCTGTGCGCCGGGATTCCTAACCAGATAGGGCAATACAACCGTCTGATTGCGTTTAAACGGACCGTAGCTAAGCGGCGTAAGACCATATGAAGTGATGACATCTGCGTTGGTGTCGGCACCATTTCTAAGTTGAATGTCTTGATTTGGATTAACAACGGGCTTGTTGCTAAACCCACCTTCAAACGCGCCCATATCCACGGCTGCTCCCGCAATGCGCGGATTGCCTGTAAGGTCAGTCACAATGCCCGCAGCTAGTGCATCATCACCAGCGTCAATGCCTGGTGAGTTGGTGACAAGGCGGTAATCACCCGCAGTCGTTGGTGCTGCCGCCGCCGCTTCAGGGGCTACAAATACATCTGCTACCGTGAACCCTACAAAGGTATCCCCAGTAGATTCACCTGCGGCAACACCAAACGCACTATTATTCAAGCTAGGTACAACGTTAATTTCAGGATGTGTGGTCGCAGTGTTGCCAAGCACCACACTATTGTTGAGGGTAGCCGTTGCAAGAGTGGCAATCCCACCACCATCGTCATTAGTTGAATTACCGACGATCGTGCTGTTGTTTACAACAATGGCATCAACAGCAAACATGCCACCCCCACCTAGACCACCTGCGATGTTGCCATAGACCGCACTATTGGTGACTGTGATAGTGGTATTGCTAAAAAGACCACCCCCACCTGAATTGACCGAACTGTTGCCAGCCACAATACTGTTTAAAACCGTAAGGTGGTTGGAGCCACTAACCCCACCACCGTTGTCACCAGCACTGTTGTCAAAAATAGAGCTACTGCGAACAATCACATTGCCAACACTAGCAATGCCGCCACCATCAATCCCTATGGCACGGTTGCCTGAAATGGTGCTGTTTTCAACCTGTGTATTAGCAAGACTGTAAAGCCCGCCGCCAGAAAATCCTGCAGTGTTTCCTGAAATGACACTGTCATTACTTACACCCGTGTTGAAACCACTGTAAATGCCAGCTCCAGCAAATGTCGCATTGTTTCCGGAGATAGTACTGCTCTCAATAACAACGTTGTTGGCGTTACTGTAAAGGCCACCTCCATAGGTTGCACTATTTCCGGAAATAGTACTATTGCTGGATATCGTAATCACACCTTGGCTGAAAACGCCGCCACCCTGAGCATCTGCACTATTATCAGAAATGACGCTACCAGTGACATTGACGGCAGTGAAGCCCATGACACCGCCACCAGAACCACCACCAGAATGGCTACCCGAAACAGTGCTATCTACTATATTGACGGTACCATTGCTATAAATCCCACCGCCGTTTGCAAAATCGTAGCCGTGTTGCAACGTCATGTTGATAATCGTGAAATCACCTGCGCCAATATGGAAGAAGATCCTGTGGGTATTCTGTCCATCAAGCGTGATATTTGCGCTGGTGCCATCAATTGTCAGGTTGTTGAGGTTTTCAAAGAGGACGCTATTAAGAAAAATTGTCCCAGAAAGCCCTGCTTGAAACGTGATGGTATCACCGTCGTTAGCAGTTGCCATAGCCTCTCGTAAGCTGCCAGGGCCAGCATCATTGAGATTGGTAACTTGAGCGGCTGCCCAGCTGCTTGCTAGAACAAATAACCAGACAATGGCACATCTCAATGCCCATCTGCTTGCATGCATATATGTTTGTGGTGTGTTGATAGTGCTCGAGGCGAGTGTGTCAACCTCAGCATGGTGTCGTGATTGCAACCAAGAAAATATCATTGTTGCACCGTCACAAACGCGCCTTGCACATTGTTGGTAATAACGGTTTCTATACTGGTAGCACCATCTGCTGCGCTAACACCTAACCCGCTCACCAAAAGTTGAAAACTTTCAGAATCAGTCGGGGCTGTATCCATCACAACTGCAAAGCTGAGTAAGAAAGCATCTGGGTAGCTAGCGGGATTGGCGGCATCGTAAGGATATTGGGTGGCAATGGTAACCACACCTGTTTCGCCAGCAGGGATAGCGCGGTCACTTTGTCCAGATATATTACTGACGGCATAACCTTTGTCTAGAACAACAAAGTTGTGACCTTCAAAGGTTTCGTCTAGGAGCGTTGTCACATAAGCTTGATCTGCATCTGTAACTACAAGTAGATCAGCTTTATCTGGGTCGATGCTGCCGTCGGGCGCGCGTCCGTGGGCTGCCAGCATGGTTTGAATCAGAACGGTATCAGTGAGGCTATCCCCAAAACTATTGCGTACATTGCTGATGTTGGTTCCCTCAACCGTCATGGCTGTTTGCACGCCGTACAACGTGAGGCTGTTCATGTCTGTCCCAGACGTGTTGACAACCTCAAAGGTGACTTGTTTAATGCGCAAACCGTCATCATCAACAACCTCTGTCTCAACAGCTTGAAACTGCAGACCGGAGATAAGCGTTTGGGTCTTTAGCCCCGTGCCAAGTTCAGCAACACCTAACAAGGGACTTGTCTCGTTGGGTAGAGGCACGTCAGCAGGTGAAGGATGACGGCTACACGCGGCTAAGGTAAGTAACCCCAGTAGACTTGCAATGCGCCACACGTGTAAACGCCTAAAATAAAGATGAACCATATCGAGCTCCTTCGAGTAATGCGGATAATTGATGCATGATGGCCGCGTTACTGATGGATTAGATTCGCTGTACAAGGCCTGAGAAGGGCGCTTATATCAACGTGGCGTTAGGGTAGAGAGATATGCGTTCAAAAGCGTTCGTAGCTTGTTGATATGTAGGTAGAGATGCGTACAATAGCCAATGCCCACTAACACAAACCCCATCCGCGCGCTTATTCCTAAAAACAACGAAGGTCATCAGTTTGTCTGCTATGCGGACGCCTGTTCGGGCGTTGCTGGTGCGCCCCACGAACAAACTTTTGCTGCCGTCAACAAGGTCATTTCACGCCTCACGCCAGCGCCAGAATTGGTCTGCTTTCCCGGTGATGAAATTCGCGGGCTAACCGCAGATATTGACGACTTACGTGCTCAGTGGCGCTACTGGTTTGAGCATCAAATGGCGTGGCTAGATTCAGATATTCCGCTCTATCACACAACAGGCAATCACACCGTCTATGACGACATGAGCGAAACTGTCTATCGTGAAGTGATGGCCCACTTACCCCAAAACGGGCCAGCTGATCAAAAAGGTTTGAGTTATTTTGTGCGTCGGGGTGATTTATTGATGGTTTTTGTACACACGTTGCCACTAACTTTAGGTGGTGAGGGAAGGGTGGAGGTGAGGTGGCTCGAGCAAACCCTCCACAACCACGCAGACGCCACCCACAAACTCGTCTTTGGACATCATCCAGTCCATTCTGTCAACGGGTTTTCAGGTGCTTACCAGCGCGATATTGACCCAGACGACGGCCGCACATTTTGGGATGTGCTGGTACGTCACAATGTACTCGCTTATGTATGCAGTCACATTTTAGCGTTTGACGTACAAGTTCACGAAGGTGTGTTGCAGATTTTAACTGCTGGAGCTGGCACCAAACACCGTATGCCAGAAGGTATTGAATACCTGCACTGCATGCAACTTGCGCTGGACGCATATGGCTTGCGGTATCAAGTGTTGGATACAGATGGTCACATTCGTGAGTGGTTGCAATGGCCGCTCAAGCTGCCTTCTGCTACAACATGGCAGTCTTGGTCTAATGATAAGGCGTTAGATGTGAACTTGCCTGAATCTGATGTGCCAGCAGCGATACTGGTTGCATGGCATCTGTCTGGTGTGTGCGCAGTGTCAAATGGAAGTAATAATGTACAAACCTTGTTATGCGGCCTTTCAGAAGATACAGCAGCACTATCGCCTTTATGGATTGGGCTACGTGCTAAAGAAAATCGCCTTTGTGTGCTGTTAAGTCCAGAAGCAGGGCGCAGTCCGCATTTATGGATGGGTCCAACACTCACACCCGGTGAGCCTTTTTCGTTCCAGCTTGCCATTCACACAGGCATGGGTCCCGGTGGTTTGTTGTGGCGTTGGGATGATACTGCACTGTGGTCGTCACTTACTGGTGCAACCGCGTGGGGCGCTGAGCGGCTTAGCTGGCCGAGGAAGTGGCAGGTTGGTTATGGACAGTATGGGCCCCAGAGCAGTCCGTTTGCAGGGAAGGGGCTCGAGGTTAAATGCCATCTACAACATCTTCAACTGGACATAACATAATACTGAGGCTATTGAGGTCATAAAATTATTTCGTGCAGTTATTTTGTGAGCGCGTCGAGCTGTGCAAACAAAGGTTTAGCTTCTGCATAGCTTAAACGGTTGTCTTGGTCGCGCAGGTGAGGGACAAGTTGCTCGAGACTTAAACACGGTATGTTCGTAGTCACAGGTAAGCCAGTTACGTTGTCACCTGCGTTAACGCCGTTCACAAATACTAACAGTGGCGAGATGTAAACCTCACCTAGAACGTCTTTGAGTTTGTACACTTGCCGCCAGACTTGCCTGGGAATGTCATGATTAGGCTTTTTGCTGCCGTGCGTGTAGAGTGCTTTGGGCAGGGCTAGCGATGTGCCCCGGTAATTTTTAACCTCGACAATAAACACACCCTTGGCACTGGCGACAAGGTGGTCGATGTTTTCGCCGCCAATGTCAAGGTCATGCCAAATGCGCCAGCCTTCGGGCAGTTGGCTGAGTGCTTTACCCAGTAAACGCTCACCTTTCATACCTTTCGCTGATGATGCAAACGCTTTATCAGAGCCAAAAAAGAAGGTGCGTAGCGATTTTTTGATGAGGGTTTTGCCAGCGATACCTTTTGTTTTTGCCATGTGTGCATCATTCCTTTGCAATAGCGATGTGATGATGGTGATGCTACGTCAGTCTATGCGTAAACAACAAAAAAACGGCACAGCGAGAGATGGCCTCAGGCTGTACCGTTTTAATTAAATAATTGGTAGGCGCGGGCAGAATTGAACTGCCGACCTCTACAGTGTCAATGTAGCGCTCTCCCACTGAGCTACGCGCCTGCAAAATGGTGTGGCATCAACATCATCACTATCAAACCAGATGTTATCAAACGTAGGTGTGATGTTGGAGGCACGGGTCGGATTCGAACCGACGCATAAAGGATTTGCAGTCCTCTGCCTTACCACTTGGCTACCGTGCCAGACTGACGTAATTGAGTATACGGTTACGCCCTGCCAAGCAACACGTAAGGTATCATGTGAGGCGTTACCTGTCAATGCGAACCCCACAACCGGGTGCATCCCATTTTCGACAGGTGGAATATAAGAGGTCATAGATGTTGCTTGTCCTACAGCGCAAAACCCCCTAAATCCCCCTCAGAGGGGGACTTCCGTTCGTTTCCCCTCCTTTAAGGAGGGGCTAGGGGAGGTTTTTCGCAGCCGTAAGTTTCCAATTCACAAAACACCTGACACTTTTGGGATACACCCCCCACAACCTCAGTGCTAAAAGATTATAGCGGACAAGCCACACCTATGTCATCTGCCAAGGTACGCAAACCAGCCACCGTCTTTTGTGCCACTGGAATCCCATCCTTTTTACGAGTTTGTTCACGTTGATATTCCAGCTCACCGGGCAGGGGGACTGGCCTAGCTGGGTCAATCCCCTTCAGAGCGGGGCACTTTCTAAGCATGTACTTGCTACACGCAGAAAATGGTTAAGCGTTGTTTCAATCCCCTTCAGAGCGGGGCACTTTCTAAGCTTGTGCAAGCGGTATACTGGCTGGCGACGCTAGCCGTTTCAATCCCCTTCAGAGCGGGGCACTTTCTAAGGATGGCCCAGGGTATGAAGTGGGGCTCAGCACTGATAAAGTTTCAATCCCCTTCAGAGCGGGGCACTTTCTAAGTCCGCAATGTATTACGCATGGTGGACGCTGAAACTGGGTTTCAATCCCCTTCAGAGCGGGGCACTTTCTAAGGCTCTATGACTCACCCACAGTGGAGGGAGTGTCCCTTGGTTTCAATCCCCTTCAGAGCGGGGCACTTTCTAAGCCTAGAAAACAAAAGCTAAAGGCGATAGCTGCTGCTAGTTTCAATCCCCTTCAGAGCGGGGCACTTTCTAAGCCGATTCGACATCCGGTATCGCTTTCCTGCACGGTTGTTTCAATCCCCTTCAGAGCGGGGCACTTTCTAAGAGTGCCCTATTTTTGTCCCGTCTGCAACAGGCCTAAATGCCCCCAAATCGTGGATGTGAAACATGAGAGAGATAATCGTGCTACTTTCTTGGCGTTGCACTCCCTAAATGTCCACGAAACACTGTCCTAAACAACTATCGTGGATCTCCACAAAATTTAAATTGTCGTATGCACTTAGTTTTAGCGTCTAGATCGAAGCATTCTCTTTTTGCGTTGAGAATCTGTAAGTTTATCCAGAGATCCACGATACTTCTATAATTGAAACTAAAATTTACCTCCCATAAGTAATTTTGGATGTGTTGCAAAATCATCATGTGACTAGGATGGGCAAAATAAATCAACTCTATGCACGCTATATTTCTCTATAGAACGTAAAATTCCCTTCTTTTATGAGAAAATTTGTGTTTTTATGCACTCTCATGTTATCGCTGGTAACTTCGCTCATTAGGCATCTCCACAAGCTTGCGTTTTGCATACGGGTGTGTTTAACTTACATATCATCAGTTTTTCCACCTGATGGTCTTATCGAGAGCGGCACAGGGACCTGGCCCGTAAATGCCGCAGCAACCAGTCTCCATTTAGACGGGTGCTCCGTCCAGCCAAGCGCAATAACCACGATGGTGCGTGCTTGGAAAGATAAGGAGGCAACTATGCCGCAGTATCGCATCACCACGACCCATGTTATTTCCCTTCACAAACGAATGTGTGTCAGCAGCTCTGAGTAGATTTGGAAGCTGGTTGGCGTTACATGACGTGATGCTTATCGTCAGCTAAACATCACAGCCTCACGTTGTAGCTTTAACCAGCCCTTAACAGCTTAGACCTGTCAACCTTTTAGCGACATCCTGCAAGGTGATGTTGATGGTAGTTGCTGTGCCATCGTCATAGTCAGACATCATAGTCATACATCGCAGTCAGGACGTGCTTGTTGATTGGTTGTAGGCATCACATTGAAATATTGAAGGGGATGACATGCCGTACAAATCGTTGGAAACACGTTTAGATGACGAAGGAATTATCTGTGCAGGTGGCTATTTGTTCGAGTTGGAACGGCGCGGCTACCTGCGAGCAGGCGACTTTGTGCCGACTGTGGCGCTGGACCATCCGGATGTGCTGGCGCAAGTGACCCGCGACTTTTTGCGGGCTGGGTCGGACGTTGCGCTTGCCTGTACCTACTACGCCCACCGCGAAAAATTGCGTTTGATTGGCAGGCAGGATAGCCTCGAGTCGCTCAACAGAGCTGCCCTACAAATTGCCCATCAAGTGGCCCATGAAGAAATTCTAGAAGGACGTCCGCGCGCGCTCATAGCTGGCAACATCTGCAACACCAACATCTACGACCCAGACGACTCAGCTTCCCACCATGCTGTACGCGACATGTTCCGCGAGATGATTGGCTGGGCGGTGAGTGAGGGTGTGGACTACATTCAAGCGGAGACGTTATCTTACTTGGGTGAGGCTAAAATCGCCTTGGAAGAAATTCAGCGAGCAGGCTTGCCCAGTGTGGTGTTTGTAGCTGCCTACGCAGACGGCAACTTACGTGACGCCACGCCAGAAGATGCGTGTGAAACACTCGCAAACGCAGGTGCGACGGTAGTTGGCGTGAACTGCTTTCGCGGTCCGCAGACGATGTTACCGATCTTGAAAGATGTACGTGAGCGCGTGCCTCATACGCATTTGGGGACGCTCCCGGTGGCCTACCGCACGACGCCCGAACACCCAACCATGTTTAACCTGCCAGATGCGTGCAACACAGCCCATTTACCAACCGAACGCACCTTTCCGGATGCGCTCGAGGCACAACAATGTAACCGCTACGAAATTGCCGAGTTTACCCGCAGTGCATGGGAGTTGGGCTACCGCTTTGTAGGTGTGTGTTGCGGCGGGTCGGTCATTCATCACCGGGCGGTGGCTGAGGCACTTGGGCGCAGTCCGCAAGCGTCCCGCTACTCGCCGGATATGTCCAAACACTGCATGTACGGTAGTGATCCAAGCTTAAAGGAGCA
>JBCCOX010000164.1:0-8807 GCA_039025155.1 Deinococcota bacterium
CGGGGATGTTTACCTTTTATCCAATTATTGCCTCTTGGTATTTTGCCTTTTTGGATTGGTCGGGGTTTACGGCAGCGCGTACCTTTGTAGGACTTGCCAACTTCCGTGAGGTGATGACCGACGACCTATTTTGGGGTGCGTTCCGGCGCTCGATGATCTTTATGGTTACCAGTGTCCCGTTACAGATGGGCTTATCGCTTATTGTGGCCATCATCCTTAATGATCGGGCGCTCAAGTTAGCGCCTGTGTTTCGGACGATGTTTTTTATTCCAGTTGTTACTACCACCGCCATCGTAGGCATCGTGATGAGTTTTGTGTTCAGCCCGTTCAACGGCCCGGTCAATGGCATCTTGCGTAATATGGGTGTCATTTCGCGGCCGATTGATTTTTTAGGTGGTGCAGATACGGCGCTTTGGACAGTGATTGGCGTGTTTGTCTGGAAGTGGTTTGGCATCACCATGATTTACTGGTTGGCGTCGCTACAAACCATTCCTCAAGATTTGTACGAGGCGGCTCGGCTAGACGGTGCCACCCGGCCGCAACTCCTGCGTTACATCATCTTGCCGCTACTTACCCCGTTTGCTATCGTCATCTTGCTCATTACCGCTGTGGGTTCCCTAAATGTGTTTGCGCTGGTGCAAACTATGACCGGGGGCGGGCCGTTTTTTGCCAGTGAGGTCATGGAGGTTTATATCTACCGCACTGCGTTTGGTACTGGCGGTGGTGGCAGTGTGCCACGTTTGGGCTATGCCTCTGCAGCGGGGGTCTTTTTTGGCATTGCCGTGATGGTTATTACTATTGTGCAGGGTTTAGCCGTTCGCAGAATACGGACGAGGCCAATCTCATGAAGTTGGTCTCAGTATGATGTCCGCCCAGCCTGAGCCCTTACAATCCACCTCGCTTTCGCGCCGTGCCAATTGGACAAAATCTCGTTGGTGGTTCAGTGGCAACCGTCCTCGGCTTGTCATTACCACGCTAATCCTGATTCCTATTTGCTTGTTGTGGATTTACCCGTTTTTGTGGACGGTATCTGCTGCACTTAAAAGTAACGGAGAGATTTTTGCAGGTTTGGGGCTTATTCCAAGAGAGCTCGAGCTATCCAACTTTCCCCGCGCTTGGACTGAGGCCAACATCGGCAGATATTTCATCAATACTGTCATCATTACAGTGTCATCAGTTGCAATCGTCGTTGTAACTACCGCCATGATGGGCTACGTGCTGGGGCGCTACCGTTACCCCGGCAAGCGCATTGTGATTGGCATTCTGGTCGCCACGGTATTTTTGCCCCAAGGTTACACGATTATTCCCGTTTTTGAACTCATTAGCTCTTTGGGGTTGAGTAGCTCTCTAATAGGTGTCATTTTAGGCACGAGCGGCGGCTCACCGATTATTTTTATCTTGCTGTTTACGGGTTATTTTAGCCGCTTACCCAATGAGCTCGAGGAAGCTGCCATCATTGATGGCGCAGGCTTTTTGCGGGTGTTTTGGCAGGTGATGTTACCGCTCTCTAAACCCATTATTGCCACCGTTGCCATCATGCAAACGCTGCATGCATGGAATGACTTTTTATTGCCGCTCGTTTTGACCCTTTCCCGGCCAGATTTACGCACGCTGTCGGTAGGTGTGTATGCCTTTCAAGGTGAGTTTTTCATCGACTGGGGCGGCATGGCAGCTGCAGCAACTATCACCATTTTGCCGATTATCATCTTGTTTTTGTTTATGCAGCGCTATTTTGTCGAGGGCATCGCAGGCGCTGTCAAGCAATAACGGTACATGTGTGAGTATTGTTGTTGTATCAGCCATTGAACAGCTCTATTCGTGAGGTTGGGTGTTGAGGTTACTGAACATCCACCTCCTCATACTCACGTGTGTGTTGATCTAACGCTGTACTTAGCTGATGTAGACGCGGTGCATTAAATTAACGCCATTAATGATGTGTTGACTCACCGCAGCTAGATGTATATCGACTTATCTGACGCTTTAAACTCATTTCCTCATATAAATACATTATCTGAATATATCTCAAACTTCTGGAGACACTTTCTGTGGATAAACCTAATATTCTGCTCATCACCTCTGACCAGCAACACTTTGACACCATCGGCAAAACTAATCCGCGTATTAAAACCCCTGCGCTAGATAGGCTCTGTGACGAAGGTACGCGGTTTAACCGCGCATATTGTCCTAACCCGGTGTGTACGCCATCGCGCTCGAGCATCATCACAGGTATGTACCCGTCCCAACATGGCGCATGGACGATTGGGGTAAAACTCCCTGAAGATGTGCCGACAGTTGGCGAGCACCTTAGTAGTGCCGGCTATCACACAGGACTTATTGGCAAAGCGCATTTTCAACCCCTTGCGTCACAACCGGGCTCAGAATCTTTGGAAGCACAACCCACCTTGCGTGACCTAGCGTTCTGGCGGGACTTTAACGGCCCGTGGTACGGCTTTGACCACATCGAACTTGCTCGCAATCATGCGGATGAAAGTCATGTGGGGCAACACTATGCTGCGTGGCTCGAGGATCACGGGTTACACGACTGGCGCGACTATTTTCAACCCCTACCCGGGGACACTGCCAGCAAAGCACCGCAACGTCTCAACATTGGTAGCGGCTACTGGGCGCGTAAAGACCGCGCGTGGCAACTTCCTGCAGACCTTCACTACACCACGTGGACAGGTGAGCGCAGTTTAGCGTTTTTAGATGACGCCAAAGCGCGCAACGAGCCGTTTATGTTGTGGACAAGTTTTCATGACCCGCACCCGCCCTATACCGTGTCTGAGCCGTGGGCATCAATGTATGACCCTGAGTGCATGACACCGGGCGAACTTGTACCGGGCGAGCATGACACCAATCCGTGGCACTTTGCCGCCACCCAAGAGGAAACCCCAGATTTTAGTACTTGGCACACGCCGTTTCAAGCACATGGTTGCTCGAGCCACCTCTACCCGGTGGGTGAGCTTAAAAAAGATATGGCCACCTACTACGGCATGATTAGCTTCATGGACCAACAGATTGGGCGTATTTTAGATAAGCTGGACGCACTTGGACTTGCTGACAATACCATCGTTATTTTCAGTACCGATCACGGGCATTTTATTGGCCAGCACGGGCTTATTGCCAAAGGGCCGTTTCACTACGAAGATATGCTCAAGCTCCCCTTTATTGTGCGTTGGCCAGGGCAAGTACCTGCTGGGCAAACCAGTGATGCGCTGCAAAGTCTGGTGGACTTAGCACCCACGTTTATGCAGGCAAGCGGGCAGAGCGTTCCGGGTGAGATGCAAGGGGTGAGTCAGCTCGAGGTTTGGCATGGTAAACGCCCTCAGGCACGCGATCACATCATCTGCGAAAACCGCCACAACCCGGTGATGCCGCACCTACGGACCTATGTAGATGAGCGCTACAAGCTCACTGTGTACCGTGAAGAAAGCTTTGGCGAGCTGTTTGATTTGCAAGACGACCCGCACGAACTGAACAATTTGTGGGATGTGCCTAGGTGTCAAGGGGTGAAGCTCGAGCTACTGCATAAGTTTGTCCAAAGTACATTACAAACAGAACCTACCCGCATGCCAAGAATTTCAGGAGCTTAAGGGAACACACAACGCAAAGATAGACTCCGATGTTTGAGCCGTCCTCATCCGGATTGTGATGGGATGATGATTTGTCGTTATTTTCTAACGAGTTGAGACGATTGTGCAGGTGATTCAGGCCGGTTAGAGTGCTTTGCTAGCACCCGCTTGGCTTCGCGCTTGGCGGCCGGGCTGTTGCGCACTTTGGCAAGGCGGGCTTTGTTAATACGCAATGCTTCCTGACCGTTCACGATGGGCGCTGGATAATCTTTGCCAATCACACAGCCAATCATTGACTGAAGTAGCGGCGGCATGGTGTGCGGTTCAGCTAGGTATTCGTTGGGAACGTTTGCTAGTTCGGGTACATAGCGGCGAATGAATATCCCCGTGGGGTCGTGGTCGCGCACTTGTTTGGCAGGACTGTAAATGCGCACCGTGTGCGTGCCTGTAACGCCTGCTTGCATCTGAAACTGGGCCCAGTGAATCCCCGGCTCGTTATCAATAAAGTGCCGTGCCAAGTAAAGTCCGGTGGGTCGCCAGTGTAGCCACAAATAATAGGACGCAAACGACACCAACATCGCCCGCATGCGGAAGTTAATCCAACTGCCCGCATGAAGCGCACGCATGGCGGCATCCACCATCGGAAAGCCCGTTTGACCAGCGCACCAAGCATCAAAATAGTCTTGATTAAAATCATGTTCGCGGAGGCCGTCATAAACACGGTTGAGGTTGTGAAATTCTATGTCTGGTTCGGTCTCGAGCTTTTGCATAAAGTGGTCGCGCCAGCGAAGTCTCGACATAAATGCGTGTAAGGCTTTAAACCAGCGCGCGTCTATATCCTCACCTTGCCGCTTCATCTCGTTAAGTGCATCTCGCTGTACTTGAGCACGTTGCCAAACGGTTTTAAGAGAGATGGTGCCAAAGGTGAAATGTGGGCTCAAACGGCTACAAGTCTCAAATGCAGTAACCGGACTAGACATCGCCCGCTGATAGGTAAGCCCGCGCGACTCTAAAAATGATTTTAATAATTCGTGCGCTGTTTGTTCACCACCCACTTGAACCTCAGGCTTAGGGCGTACGGTTAATCCCAAGTCAGCCGCGCGTTGGTGACTGCCTGCAGGAATATCAGTTGGCGAGATAAGTTTGTCGGGTGGTGCAACTGTTGGCGTGCGTATAAACCCGTGCCACTGCTTCGGCCAGATACGCCTATCCAATTTGCCACGAACAACACCTTGCTGCGGAAGTTCGTGCCAAGTGATACCTTCAGCTTTTGCCCAAGTTGCAACCCGTTTATCGCGTTCAAAGCTGACGGCGTGACCTGTTTCTTGATGGCTCCAGATGGCCTCAAACGGATGTGTTTGATGCACCTCTGCAAAAACATCTGGCAAGCGTCCTGTGCGGTAGATGAGTTTGCTGCCACGTGTTTCAAGTTCGTGCGCTAGCTCGAGCAACGACCTATTAATAAACTCCAGATGAGATGCATCAAATTCAGGATGTTGGACAATCTCTGGCTCATAAACATAAAGGCAAATGACCTCACCTGCCGCGCACGCGCGTACCAATGGAGCATGGTCGTGAATACGCAGGTCTTTTTTGAACCAAACTAAGTGTCGTGGCACAGCGCTCCTTAAATGCAGAGTTTCTAAATGCCATGAAGACATTTACACCCTATCCAATAGAGCAAATTTGTCTCGTCAGAACACTGTCTTAGCGCACGATGTTGTTATGTGGTGAGACGTAAACCCATACTGATATAAACCAACCTGACTAGCTAACAAGGCTTAGCTGATGTCTCAATATTTTTAAGGTTGAGATGTTTTGAGGTTTAACATCTTCAAAGATTAACTCTGTTTATACGTGGGGGTCGGGAATGATGAGGTATTGTTCAATCGTTGCTAAGATTGCTCGACCCAAGTCACTGTCAGCAAAGTGAGCATCATAGTTGATGAGGCGCTCGAGCTTAGCTGTAATCATCTGCCTAGTAGCATGGTCTGGGTAGTTGCAACGTCGCCAGACAGGTGGCGGTGCGGGTTGGTATTCAAAGCTATCGCGCATCTCCACAAGATTTAAGGCAATAAACGGTAAAAATGGGTGGCTGCCTACATCTTGAATAGCATCTAAAACGCGACCATGAAGACGTTTTAAGCTCATCCACAACCACACATAAACATCTTCTTGAGGTAATTGTAGCAAGCTTTTAATCAGCGCTTGATCGTTCACATCTGCAACGAAGCACTCGGTTTCAAGGAGTGCGCGTGCTTCGGGCATGTCAAGTGGGTCAATTAAACGAATAAGATAGCGCTGGGTGTCATACGGGCTTTTTGGCCAGGCTTGCACAATCCAGTGCTCGAGGTGTTGCACCGTTAACTCAGGTAAGAGCGACCATGGGTCTTGCTGGCGGTAAATTTGCTCAATGGAGCCAGCCGCTTCGGCAATACTCAAGGTATCTGTTTCGGTTGCAGTCAAGATGCCTTCAATAGCCTGCGCGGCATTACGCACTTCCAGTTGTACTGGTGAATTGTGTTGTACCGGCATACTTGCCCCCATTGTGGTGTGCCTTCTCTTACGTAATTTAACAAGATGCGACCGTTATGTCTTACAGGCTATGTAGTTGTAATGGAATGTAACGAAGGGTAATGAAGACAACTACTTAGTACAAAACTCAGGTTTAAGAGAATCACTTGCTACTACTTTGATAGCTGCTTTATAAAAGCAACTGTCTGACAACAGTCAAGTGGTGTGAGAATGCTCAATCACAGCACAAGGTTTGTGTTGTGTTGACATTAGGTGAGGTCACGGTGACAGCAGCGTATCGTCGTTAAAATGACTTGAGGTGCTATTCACCTAACCATGCACCTAACAAAGCAGGCTCAGCTACAAATGTAATTATAAGCCACTTTGTAACTCAACTCTCAGTCTATGAACAAACTCTTAACTTTTGTGGTCACCCTCGCTCATGGACAATAAATGGGCTTTGCGAACTATATGGCAACGTATGAGTAATACCAAAGTAAGTGTCACGACGTGAACCTTAAATTGCGCGTGCTCACGAAGTACGGCGCAGACAGAGTGCACCCTAAAAATTTTAATTATAATATTATTCCTTTAATTTAGTATAAAGCTAAAAAATGTGACATGAAAAGTTGACAATGTAGCGTGTGGTTTGAACAACATTTGTCGTAACAACTTGTAGCGACCTTGCCCTCATAATTATGGTTGATATATATGGCGATATTGATGGTTAGTAAAGTTGTTTGCAGAATCAAACTCAACTCTATGATTTTTTGCCTAGGTCTACTTGCTACCTAGGTATACTTACTACCTAGGTCTACTTACAAAGCAACCCTAGTACATACCACTGTTGTCATCATGCCGACAATGTACCATTACATTACCTTATATTTCTCACGTAAGTGATGTGCTAACACATTGTGCATTGTGCTGGGCTGATCGGTATCTTGGCTTAGCATTAAATGCCAAATATTAGAGAAGTATTTTGAAACATAACTAAGATTACATAATATGCTTTTTAACGCACTTAGATATGGGCTGTGAGACTGTGTTGTGTGCTCCAACCTGACACAGTATTTTCAGAGGAGAGTACCCGCCGTGACAGTATCTTTATCTCAACCGGATAATATATTCTTAAAATCTATATGGAATAATCCAGCTATTCCTATTTGTATCACAGATATATCGCGCAGATTTGCGGGTGTTAATGATGCCTACTGTCAGTTTTCTGGTTACAGTCGTGCTGAACTGCTTGGTGAATCTGTCGATACAGTGCTGGCTGAGCAGGACATGGAACGTTTGTCCGATAGACACGCCGCCCCCTTGATGTCCCAGATGGCTACTGACAAAGGTGACTGGCAGCTTATTTGTAAAGATGGTTCAAAACGCGAAGTTGTAGTGACGATAACTCGTATTTTAGAAGGTGAAACACCTTACTTTTTAGCGGTTCTCACAGACATCACTACTCAGAAACAAGTGGAGCGGCAGCTCGAGGCTAACCTTGCTGAATCTGAACGCCAACGGCAAGAGGCAGAGCGTTTTTACCAGCTAAGTCGTGCTATTGCTGAAGCCAGCACACCTGCAGCTATTATAGACGTGCTAACAACGTGGATTGTGACTGATGCTGCCCATGACTTAAAGCTCTGTCTTTTTGATGCACCCACTGAATTGGATGCTGCTGACCCTGTAGTTCAGCTACCAGCAAGCTACTACACAACAGCGTCTTGGCACAAAGCAGCAGGTATTTCTGCGGAGATAAGCTGCTGCGAAGACCTTGTCACTGTTCCTTTCGTAACTGACTGTCGCACGCAGAGTTACGTTACTGGTGATGTTGCTAATGATACGGGGTTATCGCAGCAAACTAAAGACGTACTGTTAAGCCAAGGTGTTAAGGCGTTGCTATACATTCCTTTAATCGCAGCAAACCGCTGGATGGGGTTTTTAACCGTTACGGCAACACAAGTGCTCGAGGTCGATAGTGAGCTTTTGCACCTGTACCATACAGCTATGGAATTAGCCGCGCTACCACTGGATAACTGGCGCTTAATTAATAGCCTCGAGCAAACCGTGAGTGAGCGCACGGCGGAACTCACGGCCTCACAAAAAACCTATGAAGCTGTTCTAGAAAACTACCCAAATGGGTCCATTATCTTATTCGACAAAAACTTTAACTACACCATGTTTAAAGGCGAAGAGTCTGAACGTCTAGGTATTGAAGAAAGTATGTTTGTGGGTAAAAGCATCTACGAACTTTTAGATGCTGAACTTGTTGCGCAACTCGAGCCCATCTACCAAGCTACTTTTAGGGGTGAATCCTCCCAACACGATGTGAACTTTGCAGGTCAACTTTATGATGCCCGCTTTGTACCCATTTACTTAGACGGCAGTTCAGAAGTTCAAGCAGGCATGATGATGTCACAGCGTATTACCGAACAGCGGCAAGCTGAAAACGCGCTTAAAGAAAATGAAGCGCGTTTGCGTACGCTTATTTCTAACATGCCAGTTGTGTTATTTAGTACTGACAAACGCGGCGTTTACACACTTTTTGAAGGTCGGGATTTAGCCAGCATGGGGCGTTCTTCGGGTGATGTTGTAGGTGAGTCGCTCTTTGAACGCTACCCAGACGATACTGAATTACTTACAAACGTACGTAAAACGTTAGTAGGTGAGGCCGTCACGTTTGAATCCCATGTGGCATCTACAGGTCAATATTTCGATAATATC
>JBCCOX010000165.1:0-8758 GCA_039025155.1 Deinococcota bacterium
CGATCGCGTTGGCGTCCCAGTTCTGCGACGCGTAATGCGTTTGGTCGGAAGAAGGCTCTCCCGTTGTAACGCTGTAGCCTTCACGTGCGAGAAAGATCGCATAGGTCCCAACACCCGTCCCGACATCGAGAAGATGATCACCTGGCTGAAGATCGAGAGACGACAGTGCCCGGCGCCCTTCCCGTTCAACAGTGGCGTAAAAATCGCCGAATATCGCGCGCGGGTCCGCCTGAACGGTTGGGGTCGCCCGGTCTGTTTGTACACATCTGGCACGCCAAACACAAAGCCGTTGTGTACGGCGCGCAGCTTTGTGTAACTGTGCCTGTTGGAACAGATAACCTCTGGGTCATTGGACGTGCTGCGGGTTACGACCCGGTGGCTGCCAGTAGCGCGCGGGTTGTGCCCTTCGGCATGAACGTCGCTGAGGCCGTGGGACTCGCAGCAGCTAGGGCAAGTCATTTAGGCGCAATACCGAGTGCGTTTGCCAGCAACAGTCAGGCCATTGAGCTACTGCGGCGTGACCTACGTGCGCGGGGTGCTTACCTTGCTGACGTGCGCGAGCGCAACCCAGTTGGCCCCTACCGCCATGCTTTTTTTGAGGCTTTTCGTGTGCTTAGAGCGCGCGGGTTAGCGGTTGGCGGCTACGACAACGACCCCGAGTTAGATGTCGAGATGACGGCAGCAAGTTATTTGTACTTACTCAGCAACGTTGCGCGGCGCTTTTTGGCAAGTGATGAACTTGGTCCCACGCTTATTGCGCGGCATTACAATGGCAGCGGGCGCGACCCGCTCAGTGGCGACATCGCCCTGGCTATCACCAGTGATGCAGCCTGTTATCTAGGCGAGTGTGATCTTACCGATTGGCAAGCGCTCGCTGCGCGCGGCTTTGCACCGGAACGTTTTGTGCCAGATGGTGTTCTAACTCGAGGTGAGACCTACGCACTAGCTGCTGAAATTATGTTGTACCGCGAACGCAACGCATTAGTGACAGGCGCAGTATCTGACTAACTATCTGGATGATGACTAGATTTGTAGACGCTGATTCATCCTCAGCATGACAAACTTGTGCGTTATCTGAAGATTGAGTTAGAAAACTCCAATATCATCAGCGCGTATCTTCAAAATCTCAAAGAGATACGTGCTTAAATATAGGTGATGCTTTTTCAAAACGCTTGTAGATGTACATGATGGTATCAGCATCACCTGTCGTCATCGCCTATACTTAACTTATGAGCATCTCGCCTGAAGACCTCATTATGCAAGCTGATGTTATGAATGTGCGGCTTGACATGATGCGAGGGCTAGCTGTCTGGGAAGCTGCTCCGGTTGCACAACATCAACTCGAGCTTGACCGCATTCGTGCAAGCATCCAAGTGGTTTCTTCAAGTGGGGATATATGTGTTCACCTTGCCAATGTCTTGTTTAAGTTTCAAGAAAATTCTTGGGTGACGCCAGACATTGCGCTGTTACAAACACTTCCGCCAAGCTCTGAACGTCATCAAGCACTCAATAGTGTGCCTGAGGCTGTCGTTGAGATTATCAGTGAAGGTTACAAACGCAAAGATTTGGAACTCGCGCCTGAGTTTTATTTAGCCATGGGCGTGCAAGATGTGGTGATTTTTGATCCGCAGACGCGCCTTGTGTATCATCACCGTAAAGATGGCACAAAGCGGCTCGAGTCCCCAATTCCCATCACCTTTGAGTGCGGTTGCTCCTGTGAAGTGTAATTGCCAGAGCATTTCCGTGTCGCTAACGCCAGTAACGTAAGTACCTCCAAGTTGAAAAGTGGCACTTATTAAACTTAACAGCGCCTATCCTTAACCGCTGACCGCTATCTGAAAACTGCGGTTTCCAGATAGGAGGTACTTAGCTCAAAAATTTGCTAGGCTTACAGCATGAGTGATGTCGCAGATGTAAACGCAGTTGCTGATGCTGCAAGTGATGTACCTAATCAAGATTTACCGAGTAAAGAAACACTGCTCGAGGCCCTCAAAATCGTCAAAGACCCAGAAATCCCGGTGAATGTTGTGGATTTGGGGCTTATTTACGACCTCGAGGTACACGAAGGTGGCAAAGTTGCCATTGAAATGACCTTAACCAGCATGGGTTGCCCAGTACAAGACATGATTCAAGCAGACGCAGAGTTAGCCTGCATGCAAGTCCCCGGTGTGAATCAGGTGGATGTTGAGTTTATCTGGTCGCCGCCGTGGTCAACGGACAAAATGACCGAAGATGGTAAAAAGCAAATGCGTATGTTTGGCTTTAATATTTAAAACGTATCGATTAAACTAGACACATGTTTTTTCGTCGTGCGCGTGGAAAAAAAGCTACCTCAAAAGCTGAGCTAGCTGCCCG
Source organism: Deinococcota bacterium (assembly GCA_039025155.1). GTDB lineage: Bacteria > Deinococcota > Deinococci > Deinococcales > Trueperaceae > JBCCBI01. Next base: position 2,356 of record JBCCOX010000165.1, read on the forward strand.
CGCGCACGACTGGCAGGCCTTTGCTGAGCGTTTGGAGCTAGCTGACGCCAGTTTCCGCGAAGCTTACGTGCGCGAGCTTATTTTTAGTGAAGATACGCTCAAGTTCAGCCCCATTTATGGGCTCGAGCCCACCGACGATCTCACCCTGTTACTTTTTGACTATGTGAAGGTCCGCAAAGGGCCCCTCGGCGAAGCGCGCAAGCTGGTCAGTAACTGCTTGCTAAGTGCTACCCACGACATTGCGCCACTTTCGTTACGGGCAAGTCCAAGGCAAGATGTTCGGCTCGAGACACTTGGTGCATCAGCCTCTGGCGGCGACATTTTGCGCTTGGAAGACGACCCTGAATTTAGTGCCAAAGTGACGTTGTACGCGCGTGAAACTGACCGCGTTCAAGCGTTTTTGACGGCTCCCCTCAAACGGGTCATGTTACAAATTATCACCCGAGCCGAAAACCCTGCGTTAAGGCCAACTTTGCTGCTTGGTGAGCAGCATATTTTGCTGTCGTGTAGTGCTGCTTCGGACGCGCCAACATCTTTTGAGGTCATTGAAGGGTTGACGACAGATGCGCTCAGTTTTTACAGCGCACTCAAAGCGTGCCAGCGAACATAGCTGTGTCTCATAACTGCTAACAATGGTCTTGTGAACATGTGGCTAAGTGGTGCTTCACAAACTGGTTGGCTCGAGCCATACTCACCTTTAACTGTGATGACCCCATCACGTATTAGAGGAGATGATATGTCCAATACCGCCGAGACCCCTACCCTCAACGTTGCTATTTTAGTTTACGACAACGCCGAAGTCCTTGACTTTTCAGGCCCGTTTGAGGTCTTTTCGGTAACAACGTTGCCAGATGGCAGCGTGCCGTTTAAGGTAAGCCTCATTGCAACCAAGATGCGCGAAATTCAGGCGATTAACGGTATGAAGGTTGTGCCTAATGAAACGATTGAAACACTTCCTAGCCCAGATATTTTGGTGATAGCAGGTGGCTCGGGCTCGAGGCAGCAACTAGACAACACGCAGCTCATCACGTGGATTCAAGACGTTCACAAAAGTGCCAAGCTTGTTATGTCCGTGTGCAGTGGTGCAAATTTACTTGCGGTGGCAGGGTTGTTAGACGGTCTGAACGTAACAACGCATCATCAAGTGGTTGAGTATCTCAAAGAGCTTGCCCCCAAAGCTGTCTTGTGTCCGCAGGAACGCTTTACAGACAACGGCAAGATCATCACCTCAGCAGGAATCTCGGCGGGCATTGATGCGTCATTTTATGTTGTTGAGAAGCTTCTAGGAACAGAGGTTGCCCGTCAGACGGCAGTTTATATGGAGTATGATTGGCAGCCAGCAAAGCAAGTTGTGGATGTTTAGCTTGACATAATCAAGCCTAAACATTAGCTCATCAACTTAGAAACAGCGTTTGTGATGGCGTCTTCAATGCGCGGAGTGCTGTGATGTATGCCTGTCGCTCAAACGTATGTGTGCATCCAGAAAAAGACTGAGGCTATCGTTGTGAGTTGTGATAGGTTAGTGCATGTGTAAGCCATTATCACTTACGCTAACGTTAACGACGCCGCGCTTAAAACTCCGCGCACCGTCCTCAGACGACATCCCCCATATTTTTGAAGCCACCCGTACAGCCGGATTTAACGACGGGATGTTGTGGGACCCGCCAGCAACTATAGATGAGTTGCAAGAACCACTTAGGCGCAACCTCGAGCAGTGGCGACAAGGTCGTGCCTATACATTTAGCTTTATCCGCACCAAAGATGAGGTATTTATCGGGCGCATCAGTTTGCGGCAAACAGATGTAAAAGATGTGTGGGATGTTGGTTATTTTTGCCACCCCAAGCACCAAGGGCAAGGGTATACAACTGAAGCGCTAGCTGCAGTGCTCGAGCTGGGTTTTACACAGCTATCTGCAACGCATATTGAAGCTTGGCACGCAACTTGGAACGTGTCCAGTAGACGTGTGTTGGAAAAACTGGGCATGCACTTTGTTGAACACTTGCCTGAAGGCTTTCAAAAACATGGCAAGTGGGTTGCTGAAGACCGTTTGAGCATCTCTAAGGCAGACTGGCAAGCACGTACGACCCTTATGTGACTGAGATGGATACAACGTCACAAGTCACAGCATTCATTTGGAACTATCAAGAACATGCTGGTGATGGTGATATTGACCTGCCAAATCTGGGCGGCATACTTACATTGCCGCAGATGTACCGCAATGTGTTTTAGCTTTGTGTTTTAGGTCCGTTAGCTGAGGGTGTTCATGAGGTCTCGAGCCACTTCACACCTATCTAAACGCCGTTAGTACCCCTGCCCCACGTCAACCTGATTACGCATCTCACCTTTGCAAAGTGCTGCAATGGTACTAGCAACATCTTCAAAACGTGCGTGATTGCTGTTTTTTACTTGATCAGCTCGGTGCGGGCTCATAATCACGTTGAGAAGTTCCCAAAACGGTTTGTTGGCGGGGTAACTTGGCGTATCTGGGTGTTTGTTGGCCCCGCGCCACCAAACATCTAAAGCTGCCACACAAAGGGAGTGTGTTTGTAAGTGCTGGTACAAGGCAGCTTCGTCAATCACGCGACCACGACCTACGTTAATCAAAATACTGTGCTCCTTGAGATGGCTTAGAGCATTGGCATCAAGTAGCCCCTCCGTAGTTGGCGTAAGTGGCAAACTGCAGATCACCACATCAGCGTTAGCAAGTGCATCAGGCAAGTCATCGGGTGTATAGCAGTGGTTTATAGCCTCATCTTGAACGGGATTGCGCTTTAGGATGGTGACGTTCAGTCCTAGCGGATGCAATAAGCGCGCGACGGCCTTACCGATAGCACCGTAACCGAGCAGTAAGACTGTTGTGTCGGTCAGTAGCATCGCATCTAGCTCGGGATTGTTGCGCATCGTCCAGTCCCCTTGGCGCAGATGTCTATCGGCAACAAACAAACGGTGCATGGCTGCAAACATCATGGCGATGCTGTGTTGAGCCACAAAAGGCGCGTTGTAGTGGGAGTTGTGAAGGCTCAGGTTAGGCCGTGCTAGCAGCTTGTCACGAATGTGGGTGACGCCTGCCCATGGCACAATAAGATGTTTGAGGTTGGGGGCATCTAGTTCAACCTCGTTAGCAGACCCATCTACTAAAATAGTCACGGTTTCAAGGTGCTTACTAAGGTTGTCGCGGTTGGGTTCAAAGCTAAAGGTGAGGTTGGGAACAAGCTCGAGCAGCCGCGTATTCATAGCTGCTTCAGACATATTTGTATTGTCATTGACCCAAAGGACGTGATGAGGTGTTGGCATAGTTTGCAAGTATACCGTTGAGCACGTACTAACCACACTATTCAGTGCATCCACACGGGACTATCAGCTTAGGTCAACTTAGGTAACAGCGCTTGACAAGCTCGAGCCATCTGCGTACACTAACCAACAAAACAGTTGGTGGGTTTGTCTTTTAGCAGGTGAATTTTGTCGCATTCAGAAGCCAAAGAACGTGTCTTGCAAGCAGCAGAAACCCTGTTCACTGAACGGGGTTATGAAGCTGTGGTGATTAAAGACATCGCCAAGCAAGCTGGCATTCACCATGCCTCACTGTATCATCACATTCCCGGCGGTAAATCAGCTCTGTTTGTCGAGGTGATGATGCGGCAGATGAAACGTCACGAAACAGGGTTACATAAGGTGATTAGCGATTACGAAGGAGATGTTCGCAAGCAGCTCGAGCACATTGCAGGTTGGTTCATTGATCACCCGCCTGTAGATGTAATTCGTCTAACCCGTAGCGATCTAGCCGCCATTCCCGAAGCTGAGGCTGAACAAGTCAGCAACATGGCCTATCAAGCAACTTTGATTCCGCTCATAAGCATATTAGAAGCTGCTCGAGCCCGTGGTGAGTTAGCTCTAAAAAAGACAAGTACAGGCAACATAGCAGGCGCACTTTTTTCTGCCTTTCAGGGCTTGCACGCCATTCCTGAAGCTCATTTGGCAAGAAGCCGCCAAGTGATGGCGAATGAAATTATTGATGTGGTTTTGCGCGGGTTAGTCAAGGATTAAATTTTTTTGTGGCGAAAGCCAACAAACTTGTTGGTTGGTAATGTAGCCTAAGGTTGTAAAGAGTGAAAGGAGTGGTTGGATGTTTGTAATTCGTAGGTTTTTGCTAATGGTGGTGTTTGCAGCTATCGTTCTTGGGTTTGAGTTACAGCCGCTCAGACGGCAATCTCAAGCTCATCATCAACTGCAACATGTCGCCCAAGAGGTGACGCAAATACAGGAGGATAAAATGCCAGAAGCTATCCCTGAGTTTCCTAATGTGTCAGGGCGCAATATAGATGGTGTACCGTTTGCACTGCCAGACGGATTAAGTGGGACCTACAACCTTGTCATTATGGTGTTTACCCAAAACCAGCAGCAGTTTGTCTATGACTGGTTAGCTGCCTTGCGACCCTTAGAACAAACCACGCCCCTGCGGGTTTACGAACTGCCGACCTTGCCACGCTTTAACTGGCTTCAGCGCAGGCAACTAGACTTTTGGATGTCGGCGGGGATTTCCGATCCTAAGTCACGGGCCACCACCATCACCCTTTACACCGATATGAACGCGATGCGTAACGCACTTAACTTTACAGACACTTCGACCCTACGCCTCCTGCTGATTGACCGTGAAGGTAAGGTGTATTGGGAAGATACGGGGGCGTTTAGTGAGGCTAAACTGAAGGGGCTCGAGGCTGTCCTAGCCGCCCTCTAGCTATACTGAGAACACATCACATAAATGAATCATGCTGGACGGTTGCTGCTGTAGATCTAACACATCAACTATCAACATACACGCATTCACCTATCCTCAACCTGCATCTCTAGACGCTTCTTCATGAACTATCTATAAACACTTTGTGATAAACACCGTGCTACAAGTGTAGGACTACCTATTTTTTAGAGCATCACTTCGCGGCATCCTCATACTTGAGTAACAGCGTCCGAATTTACTGTCACATCGTAAGCAAATTGAGATCGTTTTGTGCTCACCATACGTGTGGTTGCACAGCTTGGCTCAAAGGGGGCTGGTTTGTGGCAGGAGAGGCACCTAGTTACATCTACGGCAAAAAGGAGTTGTAAGTATGCAAAGATATCGTTGGTTATGGTTAGCTATCATCGTTGCTTTTTTAGCAGCGTGCTCAACCGACAGTTCACCAGATGCACCTTCAGATGTTACTGCCACAGCTGGTATTAACCAAATTGTGGTTAGCTGGACGGACAATAGTGATGACGAAGCAGGCTTTAGAATTTACCGTGAGTCGGTGGGTACTAGTGCATTAGCAACCCAACAAACCGAGATAGCTGAGGTTGGCGCTAATGTCACAAGCTACACCGACACAGATGTTATGACTGGCGTGAGCTACACCTATTCGGTGAGCGCGTTCAATGAAGATGGCGATGAATCTGATTTAGAAGCACAGGAAGGTGAGGCCGTTTCACCTGAGGTTGAGCCGAGCAACACCATTGTGGACATTGTGGTCAGTGGCGATGACTTTGAGACGCTCGAGGCCGCCGTGCTTGCCGTTGGGCTCGAGACAACCCTCTCTAGCACTGGTCCCTTCACCGTCTTTGCACCCACTGACGAGGCCTTCGGCAATCTACCTGATGGCGTTTTGGATAGTTTGTTGCAAGAAGCCAACGATGCTACGGACAAAACTCAAACGACGCTGTATCAAATTTTGCTCTATCACACTGTGAGTGGTGCAGTAACGAGTGGCGATCTTTTAACAATGTTACCTACTAATATTGAAACTGTAGAAGGTTCGCTAGTTTCCGCCGAACTTACTGCTGGAAATCAAATTTTGCTCAATGGCAAAAGTCAAGTCATTCAAGCAGACGTTAGTGCTGATAACGGCGTGATCCATGTCATTAATGAAGTCCTGCTACCGGAAGATGCTCCCCAAAGCATTGTGGAAATTGTAGTTGGCAGTGATGACTTTGACACGCTCGAGGCCGCCCTCATCCAAGCTGACTTAGTTGATACCCTTTCCGGTGATGGTCCTTTCACTGTATTTGCCCCTACGGATGATGCGTTCGCGAAACTCGCTGCTTTGCCTGAGGGTGAAGCGCTTGCTAATACGCTGCTTTACCACGTAATTCCTGGTGAATTTGGCTCAGCTGATCTCAGTGATGGTCAACTTGTTCAGACCGCCTATGCCAGTGCCAGTGTTGAAGTAAGCATCACCAATGATGGCGTGTTTTTAGTGGATAATACCGACAACGTCATTGCCATCACCACAACAGATATACCTGCAACTAACGGCGTGATTCACGTGATTGATACGGTGCTAACTGCCCCCGGCACCATTGCTGAAATTGCTGCTGCCGATGGCCGCTTTACCCAACTGCTCGCTGCGCTTACTGCCACTGATTTAGCAG
>JBCCOX010000166.1:0-8712 GCA_039025155.1 Deinococcota bacterium
CCCAAACGCACGCGCTATTGCATCGGCATTCCCATCATCAATGAAGGTGAGCGGATTCGCAAGCAGTTAGCTGAGATGTACGAGCAGGGTTTACCCGACCAAGCGGATGTAATTTTGGCAGATGGCGGTAGTAGCGACGGCTCAACCGCAGCAGATGTCTTAGAACCGGTTGGCGTGCGCACGCTCCTCACTAAACGCGGGCCCGGCAAGCTCAGCGCACAACTGCGGATGCTCTTTGCCTACGGTTTGTGTGAGGGTTACGACGGCTTTGTCCTCATTGACGGCAATGGCAAAGACGGCGTTGAGGGCATCCCCCAGTTTTTAGAGGCATTGTCTGAGGGTTGGGACTACATTCAGGGCTCACGCTATATCCCCGGTGGCATTGAACGTAACACGCCACTATCGCGCAAACTCGGCGTCAAATTCCTCCATGCACCCCTACTTAGCCTCGCCAGTGGCACGCGCTACACAGACACCACCAACGGCTTTCGGGCAGTCAGCAAAGCCTTTTTAGAAGATACCCGTTTGCAACCGTTTCGAGATGTCTTTGACACCTACAACCTCCACTATTACCTTTCGCTCATGGCGCCCAAGTTGGGCTACCAAGTTAAAGAAGTACCTGTCCGGCGTGAGTACCCGGACAGCGGCGCTATTCCTAGCAAAATTAAAGGATTAAGCGCCAACTGGCATATTATGCAGCTTTTGTTTGAAACAGTGACGGGCAAGTACACACCGAAAGAGGTTGACAAAGCGTCAGATACATCCGCCTAGATTAATGATTTAGGCTTGTAACACCCCTAAGAACGTGGGGATGTTGAGGTTGGATCAACAGCAGGTTGGGTAATCGCAGATGATGTGTCCAGATCATATAATTGTAGCGTCAGCGCGCCAACTGAGATGCTAATTTCGCGTAGCGATAACCAAAGTGAGGCAAGCAGTAACAGCAAACTGAGTCCAAAAATTATGTTGGCAAGCAAGTCCTGACCAATAAATACTAAAAGCATGGTGAGCACGCAGCTAAAAAAGCTCGAGACACCCAGTGTTTGCATATCCTGAATCAGTTTGACCCGCCGCCGCAAGTTATCAATCTGCGCCCTAATGTGTGGCTCCGGTTGATGATGATACTCCGCGTGCAAGTTACGAATGAGCGTTGCTAAGGTCAAAAAGCGGTTGGTGTACGCAAGAAGTAACAGCGAGATAGCTGGGAATAAGAGCGCGGGTGTTGTCAGGTTTAACTGCATGATGCCGTCATCAATCTATCCTGAGCAAAAAATCCAGTGACGAGATCGATGGTTAGTGCCTCGAGTAATCTGCATAATATTGTGCTGTTTATCCATGCAATGTTAGTGCTGATGAAAACAAAACTCATCAGTACGTCATTTCAGAGTTAGATGCTAAGGCTACTCAACACTTAACTTGAGGTAGCAGCTTGTTGTAACGACGCCATTGCAGCACCAACGCCTTGCCCAAACGAAATTTGCTGACCTAAATCGCGTAAAACATCCTCTAAAACAGTCACAATCATAAGTGCGTCATAAACGTCTGAGTTACCCATGATCGAGGGGCGAAAAAGGACGGGCTTAGCAGCTTCTTGACCACCGGTGATGCGAACACCTCTTTTGGCAAAGCCTGCGACAATGTCCGGCGCATGGATGCCTTCAGGAGCTTTCAGGGCGGCAACTGCAGGACTGGGGCGCACGCTGTAGGCTGCACAGCCAAGGGCACTGGCACCTGCCAAAATGGCGTTATTATTTCTTGCTAGGCGTGCCCAAGTTGCCTCGAGTCCCGTCTTCAAAATCATATCCAGTGCCACATCTAGCCCGCGTACTAAACTTACAGCTGGCGTGTAGGCGGTCTCACCCTGTTGTTGCTTTTTATGTTCTTTGGCGAGGTTGAGGTAGTAACTGGGTACGTTCGCACTTACCTCAGCATGCTCCCATGCTCGGTCAGAAAGCCAGGCAAAGCCTAGTCCCGGCGGGGTCATCAAGCCTTTTTGAGAACCAGAGAAGACGCCATCTAGCTGCCACTCGAGCGGCCGCAATTCAGCCACACCTAAACTGGTCACACAGTCCACCAAAATAAGCATGTCCGGCGCAATCTCGCGGATTGTCTTGGCAAGCTTGGCAATATCGTGCAGGGTGCCTGTTGAGGTTTCAGAATGCACCAGCGTAATGGCACTTGCATCTTTGTGCGCGTCTACCTGAGCAGCTAAATCCTCCGCTGAAAGGGTTTGACCCCAAGTAACAGGAATTTCGTGAACGTCGTAGTCATAGGTGCGGGCTAGCTCGAGCCAGCGCTCGGCAAACTTGCCGCCACCCATGCCCAGCACTTTGCTGCCACGCGGAACCGCTGCCAGAAGTCCAGCCTCAAACGCAGCCGTACCGCTACCTGTGATGATGGTGATGTTGCCGTAAGGCACGCAGGCCACTTGAGCCAACTTAGCACGCACGCCGCTAAACACTCGTTTGAACTCCGGCGTGCGGTGATGGATGAGCGGACGCGCCATTGCCTCGCGTACCGCTGTGGGCACAGACACCGGCCCAGGCGCAAATAAGCGTTGTTTAAAAGGTTCAGTTGAGGTCATAAGCGCATCACCTTTGGAGATTGAGGGTGGTTTAACTACAGCTTGAGGACAGTTTTAGAAAGTATTGCTACATGTTGTTGAAGAATGTAAAAGACTGAGAAACATCAGATAGGGTGAATCACTAAGTTTTAGAGTTGATGCAGTTGTCAGGTCCAAGAAATCCTGAGGAGGCATTCTCATAAACTTAGAGGTATAACAGCCTCCAAGTCGACACCTCCAACAATTATAACTTCACCATCTTCAAGTCTCGCAAGACATCAGGTAAGGCTAATAGCTCGTCTAAGACATCTGCTTCTGGTGTTTGGTCAAGTGTGAGCGCAAATAGGGCGAGGCCGTCGCCGCTGACTCGAGAAAGCTGCATGCTCGAGATGTTCACGCCAGAATTGCCCAACACCGTACCAATTTTACCGACTGCACCGGGGCGGTCGTAGTTACTGCAGATGAGCATGGTGCCTTCTGGTTTAATTTCAATGTAAAAGTCACCAATGTTCACAATACGCGGGTCGCCTTCAAACACCGTGCCGCCGACATAAACAACATCTTCGTCACTGGTGGCGCGCACTTCCACGTGGCTGGTGTAACCTCGAGTACGCGAGGCAACCACTCGAGACACGCGCACATCGCGCTCTTTAGCAATGGCTGAGGCGTTAATGTAGTTGGGAGCTTCATCCAAAAATGGCTCCAAAAAGCCTTTAGTAGCTGCAATGGCAACCGGCTCGGGGTCGCGTGGGAAGGTGCCTGAAAACTCCACCTGGAGGTCACGTACGCGCCCTTTAACGAGTTGTGCGACCATCTTCCCTAAAATTTCAGCCAGTTTTAAGTGCGGTCCAAGTGCGTTCATGACCTCTGGCGCAAGCGCAGGTGCGTTCACCGCCCCACGGGAAAAGTCACCGCGCAATGCAAACACGGTACGCTCTAAAATATCTGCGCCAACTCTTGCTTGGGCTTCTTTGGTGTTGGCACCCAAGTGAGCGGTGAGCACGACATTGTCCAGTTGTAGAAGTGGATGATCTGCTGAGGGTGGCTCGAGCACAAATACATCTAGCCCGGCGGCAAACAACTTGTTACTTTTGAGCGCGTCCACCAAAGCATCCTCTTGAATAATACCTCCGCGTGCTGCATTCACCACCACGGCGCCTGTAGGCAAACAGGCAAGCTCATCAGCACCAATCATGCCTTTGGTTTCATTGGTAAGTGGCGTATGAACGGTCACAAAGTCGCTTTTGACTAGCATTTCTTTGAGGACATCAACCAGTTCCACGCCCATGTCTTGAGCACGCTGCCGCGAAATGTAGGGGTCAAAGGCCATAACCTCCATGCCTAAGCCTTGCGCCCGCCGCGCGACCAGTGAACCAATACGCCCCAAACCGACAATGCCTAAGCGCGCACCTTTAACCTCTCGTCCTAAAAATTTTCTATCCCAAACGCCTTGACGTACTAACCCGTCTGAGCGGGCCACGCCACGTGCAGCGTTGAGCATAAGCGCCACAGCCAGCTCAGCGGCCGACACATTGTTAGCCTCAGGTGCGTTCAAGACCAGCACACCTTTGCGACTGGCTGCAACGAGGTCAATGTTATCTACCCCAACGCCGCCGCGCCCAATGACTTTGAGCTTCGTTGCGGCGTTCAAAAGTTCGCTGTCAACTTGGGTACGACTTCGGGTGATGATGGCTTCGTAGTCGCCAACGATGTTAAGCAAGTCATCTCGGGAGATGCCCGCTTGGTTATCAATATCAACATCGTCATAGATGTGTGTGGGGCCGAGTTGGACGTTATCAGTTACAAGGATGCGCTGCTTCATAAACGGTTGCAACTATACCGCCTGTGCTGGGTCGGTGGCGTGGTGGGGTAACACGACTTGATCAATTGTCTTTGAATATAGGATGCGCTCGCCAAATTGCTCAAAAATCACTCGTTAGAACACTGCAGGCGTATTCCTAGGAATGCCATCTCACCCACAGGAGGTGTGGCAATAACAAGCCCTTCATAAATACCCTCAGGATTGCGCTCGGTTTCGGCAGGACAACGCGCAGTGATTTCAACACCGCCTTGGGTGTTAGGTGGTAGGACGAGAGATGGCGTGTCTACTGCCTCGCCATTAGCAAGATAGCCTGTAACTTCAAAAGATGGATCTGTAGTTGTAATAGCGTAAGGCACGAAGACATTGAACGTGTTATTGATGAATACATCACCGGTTGCTGTGGTAGAGGCTGTTTCTGAATCATCGTAGGTGGTACATAGCTCGAGCACGTTACCAAGACTTAAACGTTCGGAGCATTGTGAGGTGTTGAGGAAATTTATAAAGGTACTTTGTTGCCCTAGTCGGCTTTCTTGTTGAAGCTCTACAATAATATGCCTCACATGTTGATTCGGAGAGCTACTTAGAAATTCGGTTACTGCACGTGCAGACGTTAAACATCTATTTCTCCATGAATCTCGGGGACAGTTAGCGAGTACACCAATGTCATTAGCAATGTTAGATACGCTGTTTAAGATGTTTTGACTAGATTTAGTTAAGCTATTAGCTCGGTTTGCTTCTTCAGCAATTTGACGCTGAAAGATACGCATTGCTCTAGCATAGGCTTGAATGTCACATGTTTCTTCTTGATTTTCAAAAGCTAACGCTAGTAGTTCAGGTACATCTATGATCGGAGCTAATAGTGAAAGGTACCCTTCAGGAAACTCAATCCCATAAAATGGTGACTCACTTACAGGTCCATCAATAGTTGTTATCTCAGCTAGTGAGCCATTACCTTCCCAACGTCCTGAAATAACATCATCTTGAGCTGTTTGAAAAATAATCCCAGACAAAACATCAACTATGTAAACGCCATCATCTTCGCCTGCTAAAAACGCACTAACAAGCTCATCTTCTTGAAAAGCAAATCCTACAAGATGTTCACTTTCAGTTAGCAACACAACTGTTTCGATAGCATCATCACCTTCACCACTTAGTTGATAAAAAGCATTGTTAGGGTCAACAATCACACCATCAGCCTCTAACCCACGAATTACAGCAGCAACATCCTCATCTATAAGAGCTTGCTCATAAAGAAACTGGCTGCGTTCAGGATTGTTGGGCAACATCAAAGGGCGAGTGCGTTGGTAGAGGATGAACCCCACGATGACCAGCGCACCCACACACGTGACTGTCAAAAATCTGCGCATTTAGGGTAACGCACTCACCTGACCCGCCTCAGCCAGTGGCGCACGCAACGCCTCTAACTCCGCCACACTCCGCCGCTGGTAGAGCTGTACATTAGAAATCTCAAAGCCGTCACATAGGGGTGTGCCAACGGTTTGACTCGACAGGTCGAAGCGGATTTGTTTGGCGTGCTTAAGTACAAGCCAGCGCGGGTAGGCGTCCAGCGGAATGAGCATGGTGCCGTTGCGCGGAACCGTCACAATACGCATTTGTGGTCTGGGGTCGGGCATGTCATCGCCGCTGAAGAAAATCTCGAGCTGTGGCGCCACCACGTGATCTGCCCAGCAATTAAACGTAAACCCTAAAATACCTGCATCTCTTGCTGCTAAATCTTGGGCAGGAAAGTAGTAGGTTACACCTGGGTCACTACCCTCAGTCGAGTACCAGTTGGGAGCAAGAAAACTGGTGTCTGGGCGCAGTTGTACGATGCCCTCAGCTTCTAGGTCCAGCACGGGGACAAGTTCGTCTTGCAAACTTTCATAAGAATCTGCCCACGCAATGGGAAGTTGTCGCAAGTCACTTTGCCTAAATATACTGTCGAGGAGCGCTAAGTTAGCATCATCGGATGCTTCTTGGAGTTGGGCGCTGATGGCGTTGGGATAACCGTCCCGAGTTGGCTCGAGCGGCCCGCCTTCTAACCAAACTGTCTGCTGCTCAACGCGACTAACAGTGCGTTCACCGGATGCAAAGCTCAGTACATCCCCCGGTGCTACCGTCACCACGTCGCTTGTCAGTTTTATGGCTGGACTGGCTTCTGAATCATCTGCTACGCGAATGCCGTTCTTCCAACTCACACCTTCCTCGTCATCATCACTAGCAGCGGCATTGTAGTTGGCTAGCTCGAGGTTACTTGCACCAGCACTACGGTATTTCTCGAGCAGCGCGTAGCGATCAGGGCGCACCATGTAAACTTGCTGCCCCAGTTGCATTGGCATGTAGTTTTCTAGCACAAAGCGGTAGATGAGGTGGGCACGTAGGGCGTTACTGCCACCATCGTGGGCGATGTTGCGGGCTTGAGCAAGGACAATAGGCGGTGGATTTTCCACAAGGTCTTCAACGGCTCGAGCTTGCTGCTCACTGTTGGGCAAGTTGTAAATGGCGCCAGACTCAATCGGCGGCAACATCCCAAAGTAAAAATAATGCGCGTTGCGGTTACTTAGGTCGAGGTAGGTTTCGCCAGGGCGTACCACCTGCGACAGGGTAGCGTGTACGTTTTGCAAGCGGGCAAGGTCGCGCTCAGCCATAATTACTGTGCCTAGGCGAGGAAGTCCTAACTCACTAGCATCAGTTAACGTGACATCTGCAGTGTCGATGGCGTACGAGGCAATCCGCAGGAGGCGCGCTGGCCGGGTTGCCACGCCTAAGTTGCTTTGAATGAGCAAGCCGCCTGTCAAAGTTGTGACTAGCAAAATCGTCGGTAAATACTTGGGGAATGCTCGCACGAGAAGTAAGGGTAAGAGCGTGCTCATACTCCAGGCACTGATGATGCCAGCTCGAGACAGCCCTCTATCAATCCGTCCCAGCGCATAAGGAATCAGCAGCAATAACAAAAGCGCAATTGGGATGCTCACAAAAAGTAACGCCGCCCGCTTATCAGCAAGTTGGGTTTGAGGTGATGCTGACGTGTTTTGGTTGAGGCTATCAGCCTCTTGCGTGCCAGAACCATCAGGTTGAGGTGATGACTTGGTGATAGCCTCAGCCCGACTGGTTAAGGTGCGCACGGTGATGACAACAGCAAGTGCGGCAACGAATAACCAAGATATGCGCAAGACTTCCCACAGCCAGCGGTTAAGCGGGCGGGTGTCGTTGAAGCGGTCTGCCCAAGGCACGGCGTAAGCGGCTTCGTAAACCGCAGAGTTCTCGAGCCCATACCGCAACGCGCCCCAGATCATCGCTAGCAAATCTGTGGTGAGGAGTAAGCCTGCCCCAACAACAGCAATGCCTAAAACAGCGTAGCCAAGTTTTTTTGGCTCAACGCGAATTGCTCGGTAAAACATCCACAATGCCAGTGGCAAGGTTGCCAAAATAAGCAGTGCCCCTTGACCAGATACAAACAAAAATAGCTTCAGGCCAAGCGTACCCCACAACACTAACCACACACTTGGGCGATGGCGTAACCAGCGTTCGCTCAGCAGGCAGAGGGTTGCCGTAAATGCAAATTGAACCGTGCGGCGAATTTCAATGTCGAGCGGCATCAATAAAAGCGCCATAAACGCAGGTAAGATGCCGATAGCTCGTGCTAGCAGCACATAGGCAACTAACAAAAAACAAGCTGCAGCAAGGACCATTGCCGCGTTGTAAGTGCCCGCAGTGCCATCAAAAAAGAGGTTGGCAAATAGCCCCGGCAAATAGTTCATGAGCCCATGGGCGGGTACGTAATCTACAAAGGGCACCGCACCAGCATCTTGCAAGGTCCACCAGGGCAGCAAGTTTTCGCCAAAGTGGTAGTCGTCACCAGATACATAGGGTAGGGCGATGCTCGAGAACTTCATGAGAATAAGAATTGACCCCGTCGCCAACATACTCAAGCTGTCACCCGGGTTGAAGGTTGGCTCACCAAGTTGCTTGACATTACGATTTACCCGAAACGCCAGTTCAGTGTACGCCGCAGAAATAAGTAGCGTGATGAAGATAGGTAACGCGAACGTCGTCTGGTAACCAAACCAGCGTTCCCCGTTGAGTTCCCACGGTGTGGGAATAAGCACTACAAAGAGGAGCGGCAAACTGGCTTGAACCGCAACCAACACCGCATGAACGCGCGTTTCTAAACGCCAGCGCTGCCCTCCCAAGCCAAGCCAGCAGGCAACAAGTGCCAGTATGACCAAGGTGATGGCGTAGGTGGCAACGTTGTGGGCGGCATCTGCTGTGACCCACGGATGATTTGGGTTAATACGGTTAATCAGCAAAATAATGGCAATGCCCG
>JBCCOX010000167.1:0-8702 GCA_039025155.1 Deinococcota bacterium
ACTGGTTTCAATGGTGCTAAGGCCGTTTAAGTACTGGGCGGCTTGGCTCGAGTTAGCCTCTTCTAAGTTCGTCTCCTCCAAAGGTGTATTACTTGAAGATGCATTACTTGAAGGTGCATTATGAGCTGCCACCTCACGCAAGACGCGGTGTATGTGAAAAAGTTTTTGGCGGTAGGGTTGCTCGTCAAAACGGGTTGGTTTGCCCGCTTTGGCCTCTAACTCGGCGAGGTCATGAATAAACGCGCCACTTAAATTGATGCGCTCTTGCCACTGCGACAAGCGCTGTACCAGTAAATCTACGTCTTTAAGGTGTTGTGTAATGGCGACATCTTGCTGAAGCGTGTAGGCTTCTCGGGTCACCTTGGGGGATACAAAGGGGTTGCCGTCGCGGTCGCCGCCAATCCACGAGCGAAACTTGACCACCGGTGGCAGCGGGCGCGCTAGCGTGGGCTGGTCAGCGTCGCCAAAATAGCTGCTTAGGGCTTCTTCCATGCCCAACATGAGCCGGGGGACGCTCTCGAGCAGTGAACTGTGAAAGTAATACAGCGCAGACTTAACCTCGTCCAGTACGGTGGGTTTTTCGCTTAAAATTTCGCGGGTTTGCCACAAGGTGGTGACTTCTGCGTTAATGAGCTTCTCGAGGTTACGGCGTGCGCCCCTTGCAAGGTCGCGTTCAGAAAGCTGGCGCAGGCAAGTCGCAATGCGCTCGAGCTTTAAGCGAATGGTGTAACGCTTCACCTCGGTGGGGTGCGCGGTTAGGGTTAGTTGAATATCTAAGCCCTCTAAAAAGTGGCGCACTTCATCATGTGACCAGCCTTCATCTTTAAGTGTTTTGACGGCATCTGCCACCGATTCTTTACGAGGATTTTCGGGCGTTGCTTGACTTTCACGCCAGCGGTTTACCCGCACCCGCTGAATGCTCTCAGCGGTGTTCACCAGTTGAAAATACACCGTAAACGCCCGCAGCAAACGCTCTGCTTCGTCAATGCTGAGGCTGGCAAGTAAGTTGCTGAGGGTGTCACGTAAGTTGCTGTCTTCGGGGTTAGCCCGTAAAGACTTGGTGAGGTTACGAACCTGCTCAACCCGCTCAAAAAAAGCCTTGCCCTCGAGCTGGATGAGCACATTGCCCAGCACACGGCCCAAGTAGTTAACTTCTGCGCGCAATTGCTGAAAAGCGTCATCTTGATTGTTAATGGTTTGTCGCAAGAGGCGTTCGGAACTAACTTCCATACACATGACCCTCCGTATTATTTTCCGTAGTATTTAAGGTTAAGGTGATGAGTTTGAGACGGTGATGCTTTGAGACGGTGATGCAGGTTGCGCATTGGCATTCATTATTTTTGCGTTTAGAATTGCTTACAAGTCAAAGTGAACATTGCTGGATGAATGCCTAGTACGTCAATATGACAATAAGTTCATCGTACCTTATGCACTCAGGCTGTAGATGATGTAAATGGAGATGGCATCGTAGTAAATTGATGTCTTGTCTACTTAGTAAATATATGAATTATCATCTCAATTAACAGGTGACTTAAGCTAAAGATGCGCCGTCTTCATCTGCTCGCCACTGAATCCGCTGGATGTTTTGGCAGCGGCCACCTGTAAGCTCGAGCGCTACCCCACACAGGGTGCGCGGCCCTTCAGCCGGGCTTAAGCGCTTGGGCATTTGCTTGGTAAAGCGGTAGTGAACGTCCTCGTAGCTCATGCCAATGGCAGAATCTTGTACGCCAGTCATGCCGACATCGGTTAAATAGGCTGTACCGTCCGCGATCATTTCGTCGGCAGTTTGCACGTGCGTGTGTGTGCCAAGTACCGCCGCAACCCGCCCGCGTAGGTGGTAGCCCATAGCCTTTTTTTCAGAGGTTGCTTCAGCATGAAAATCTACAATGACGCTGTCTGTTGCGGGGAGGGGCTCGAGCACATCGTCAATGACATGAAATGGGTTGCTATAGGGTTCCATAAAAATGCGTCCAATGAGCGACACAACCGTAATGCGCCCTTCTGGCGTACTAAAACTGGCGTGACCCAAGCCCGGCGTACCCGGCAAGTAGTTCACCGGACGCAGTAAGTGGGTCGTTTCGCTGATAAGCTCCACCACATCTTTGTTGTCCCAAGTGTGATTTCCCAAGGTGATTACGTCCACGCCAGCGTCCCGCAACTGCTTAAAGTGCTTTCGGGTGATGCCGTTGCCACCTGCACAGTTTTCACCGTTGGCAATCACAAAGTCATAGTCACTGCGGTGTGCTGCCAAATACTGCTGAACAGTTTTAATGCCGTATTTTGCAACGATGTCACCAATAAAAAGAACCCGCACACAGACACAATACCACGAGCTTATTAGGGCTTACATAATAGCTCGCAAGTTAATAATTGCTTGGTCAGGCTGGTACAAGCACAACTATGCTGATGTTATGACAAGCATCATCTTCAATATCTTTTGTTGAAACATACGATTCCGATAAATTGTCAAGATGAGCCCAACGTCGCTACTTGTTAGAGTGACTCAAAGAACAGTAATAAGTTTAGCTGTTGGTGCGTTTGCGTTAATATCTTCGTTGAATGCAGTGACCTGCGCACGGTCAACCAAACTCACGGTACAACCGCCAAAGCCTGCACCAGTAAGCCTCGAGCCGTGGCAGCCGGGTGCGGTTAAGCTGGTTTCAACAAGGCTATCAAGGGCGCTGCTCGAGACAGCATAATCATCTCGTAAAGAAGCATGGGAGGCTGTCATCAACGTACCAAAAGTAGTGATGTCATCACCATCAAGAGCCTTCGCAGCTTGAATAACCCGTGCATTTTCAGTCACCAAATGACGCGCACGTTGCTGTAACACGCCGTCTAAACTATCAACTTGGCTGCTGGTCATATCTCTTAAAGATTGAATGTCATCACTATCAAACAACATCTTCGCAAGCTGCTCGCACTCACTGACCCGCTGGGCATAAGCAGAACTGGCTAAGCTGCGGCTGGCACCAGAGTCTAAAATCACAAATGCCCACTCAGGTGGAATGCCAATAACTTGGTAGCTGAGCTTTTTGCAGTCAAGTTGAATAGCTTGTCCGGGTGCAGGCACGCTACAGGCAAACTGATCCATAATGCCAGACGGCACACCTACATAGAGGTTCTCCGCGCGTTTACAGAGTTGGGCAAGTTGCACATCGTCCAAAGCTAGATTCTGCGCTTCACGCCAAACTCGAGCCATGGCCACTTCTAGTGATGCCGAGCTAGATAAGCCAGATGCCGTTGGAACGTCGCTAGCAATGGCAACTGTCAACCCAGCAGGTGTAATGTCAGCCTCAGCAGGTTCTTCAGTGAGCGCCCACGCAACGCCTGCTAAATAGCCACCCCAGCCTTGCACGGGATTATTTGGCGTCACAGTGCTGACATCAAAGTGAATACGCCCATTGGCATTAGCTGAGACGGCATCCAACGTGCTGTCTGGTGCGCGTTTATAAGCAACTGCGGTGACGCGGGTGAGGGCAGCGGGCATCACCCAGCCGCCGACATAGTCGGTGTGGTCGCCAATCAGATTGACCCGTCCTGGCGCAGTGATGATGCCATCAGGCTGTTGGTAGTAAGTGTCTTCAAAAAGCTGGCGTGCTTTGTTAATAACCGTGTTCATAGAAGCTTCAGCAGACATGCTGGCAAGCATATCACCGTCATTGGTTTGACAAGTTGGTGTGATGAACTACCATTGAAGAACCATCATCAACCTACTGTCTTGACGTTCTACATCTATGCTTCGATGTTCCTTGAAACGTTTGCGTCTAAGTAGCTTTAGGCTAAACGTAGGAGGCCAATTATGGATGACATCAGCGTTCAACTGACACATACGCCGGGTGCATTGGCACAGCTAGGTGAGGTTTTGGGTAACGCGGGTATTAGCCTTGAAGGTGGGGGCGTATTTGTGCACGAAGGTGTGGGTGTGGCGCACTTTTTAGTGGAAGATGGTGATGCGGCAGCTACTGCCCTTAACGCCGCAAATATAGATGTGATTGGACACAACCCTGTGCTCGTTCAGCGCTTACGCCAAGACCAGCCAGGGCAACTTGGCAAGCTAACCCGGCGCATGGCGGATGCTGGCATAAACATTGAGGTGATGTACAGCGACCACGACAATCAGCTTATTTTAGTTGTGGATGACATAGTTAAAGGGCAACAAGTGTCGGAGAAGTGGCAGCTCGAGCACGCCACCCCTTAACTGACATAATTTTGTATAAACGTGCGCACCGTCTCCTCAAACGGGTTACTTGCTGGAAAGCGGAGTTGGTTGGCAAGGGTCGTCTCAAAGCGGGTGGGCCAGCTATTGATGAGGGTCTCGAGCTCAGGTGTACGCTCAAAGCGAATGTGCTGACGTGCCTCTGGTCCAGCTACGGCCTCGAGCGCATCTATCATCTCCTGCACAGTCACCGTAATCCCCGGAATGTTGATGCCTCGGTAGCTGAGGCCACTGGTATCTACCGACAGCGCGTATTGTAAACTTGCAACCACCGCCTCTGGGCTGGTGAGCCAAACTTCCAAACTAGGGTCAACTGGACACACGGCTTCCTGCCCAAAAAGAGGTTCACGGATGATGCTACTGGCAAACGATGAGGCTGCTTTGTTAGGTTTACCGGGGCGTACACTTACGGTAGGCAAGCGCAAACTGAGGCCGTCTAAATAGCCTTTGCGGCTGTAGTCGTTAACTAGTAATTCGCTGATGGCTTTTTGGGTGCCATAGGAACCTTGCGGGGTAAATGCAGTCATGTCGGTGATGACATCTGGCAGATTGCCGCCGTAAATAGCAAGTGAACTGGCAAAGATGATGCGGCTGCCGGGGGAAGTATGGCGGAGAGCTTCAAGTACATGACGCGTACCATCTAGATTTACGCGCATCCCCAACTCAAAGTCAGCCTCAGCACCAGCGCTTACCACAGCCGCTAGGTGGTAAGTGGCATCAATACCTTTAGGGAGGGTGTTCATGACAGTGTTGGCATTGGTGATGTCTAGCTCGAGCTGCTGGACTCTGGGGTCATCTAGTATGGGGATAGAACTAACATCCGCCAAAGTTAATGCGGTGACAGCCTCATCTTGTAACAATGCTTTTGCAAGATACTGCCCTAAAAATCCGGCAGCGCCTGTAATGAGAATATGCATGGCTCGCCTCACGTCTCTATTAATGTTCTGCGATGGGTTTGTATTGCCGTGACGTTACTATAACGTGATGACTTACCAAGTTGTAGACGGTGCTGTGTTGCATGACATATGTGAAGCTTATTTGAGGGTCTAGGAGTGGATACATGTCAACCCAAAACGTAAAACATGTGTTTGAGGTGTTTCCTGTGCTCGAGACGCCTAGGCTTATCCTGCGTGAAGTTGTCTCGAGTGATGCCCCTGCCCTCGTTGGACTTGCCACTTACGATGGCTTTACCGCAACAAATGAGACGGAGGTGCGTGCCATCCTCCACAAAATTAATCTCAATTACACCCAGGGGGACAGCATCTTGTGGGGAATTTGCTTGCGCGACCCAGATATGACAAACCATAACACCAGCCCGGTGATAGGTTTGTGTAGTTACCACCGAGGCTACGCCAACAACGTGGGTGAAATTGGCTACGTACTAGCGCCAGAGCAGCGTGGGCAAGGCATTATGACAGAAGCTGTGACCTGCATTAGCGAATTTGGTCTAAGTACTATGCAGCTTGATGCGGTTGTCGCGTATGTTGATGTCATCAATCCAGCTTCTGCAAACGTACTCCAGCGCGCTGGCTTTCACCTGCATGAACGCAACACCCAAAATGAGACACTTACGTTTATGAAGTATGCATCCACTTGAGCATAGGTCTTGGGTGATGGCATCAGTCCGCCAGAATGCCATCAAACAGAATCAGTTCAGAGCGTCTCGTAAGGTCTTCGCATAATCTTCAGCGAGAGCGTCTACAGCAAACGCACCTGCTGCCACTTCGGTCCCGGCTAAAAATTTGAGCTTGCTTTCCGTGCGAAGGCGCGGCAAAATTTCAATGCGCATGCGGTAGCTATCCCACAGAGGTGCAGGGCTGGGCGCTTGTTGAATGGCCATGACGTAAGGCATCGTTTTGTTAAAAATACCGTCGTAGGCGCTTACAAGTGTATTGAGTGCGTCTGACAGTGAGGTCATTTCAGCTTTGCTCAAGCTGGTTAAGTTGGTGTGCAGGGTTTTGGGGATGGTATAGGTTTCAAACGGATAGCGCGCCCAAAACGGCACAAGGATGGCCCAGCACTCATTCTCATAAACTAAGCGGATTTTATCAGTAAGGTCGTGGGTGACGAGTTTCCCCAAAATATCGCCGTGTTGTTTAACTTGGTCGAGTTCTTGCACAAGATAAGGCGGAATAAACGGGTAAGCATAAATTTGCCCGTGCGGGTGATGGAGGGTAACGCCGACATCTTCACCGCGATTTTCAAAGATGAGCACGTAATCAATGGAGGCCCTCGAGCCCAAATCGCTCACCCGATCGCGCCACACCCAAATGAGGTGCTCGAGCTTCTGCAAGCTAAACTCCGTTAGGAGCGTATCTGCATCCGCGTCGTAAACAACAACCTCACAGATACCGTCGCCAGGTGCAACTTGGCTAGGAGGGCTGGCTAGGTCTGGCAGTACGTCTGTAGGTGCAAGTGAAGGAAACTTGTTTTCAAACACTGCAATGCCGAAATTTTCGTAAGGCACTTCGGTCATCATCTTGCCGGGCAGGGTTGGGGCTAGCGGGTTGTACTCGGGTGGTGGAAAAAAAGTGCGATCCTGCCTATGTGAGGCTACCATCACCCACTGTCCGCGCAGGGCGTGGTAGCGCATGTGGGGGGTAGGTGGCGTACGTGCTTCGTCTTGGGGGAGTTGGGGGATGGGTGTGTTATCACTGCTGTAGAGATAAAGCGGGCGGCCGTCGGGGCGTTTGAGACTGTGTTTAAAGAGTCCTTCGGTGAGACTAGTGACGTAGCTTGTGGTTGGCATGGCGCTAGCATACCCGGTTTTATCCCGTGAACTGCTTGACTCGATTGCGTAGCCTAGTGTGGGCATGTTTCGATTTTCTTGGTAAAAATGCACTAGCGTTGAAAGCTGCTCGCGCTAGCTTGTAACCAAATGGGTCGAGGATGTAAAAGATTGACCACTGGCCGTTGTTACATCTGTAAGCCCCTTTAAGCTCAATCACCTCATTGTCACAAGGGCTGTATCATGTGGTATTTTCCAAATCAGAGGGGGGAGCTACATATGAATAAGATTGCAAATGCCTTTGAAAATAAGCTCATGAGTCGGCGCAGCTTTATCAAAAACATTAGCTTAACGGCACTAGGTGTAACAGTTGGAGGTTCATTGCTTCAGTCCTATGCGCAAATGTCGCAAATGGAAGGAACAATGATCGACGTCAATGGGACAAGCTTGTTTCACGACGTTGTTGGTACAGGCACACCCATGCTTGTTATGCATGGTGGGTTGGGGTTGGATCACGCTTACTTCAGACCGACTCTAGATGATTGGGGCGAGTTTGCTGAACTGCATTTCTATGACCATAGAGGCAATGGACGCTCGGCAGCGCCTAGTAATTGGGATGATGTCACCCTCGACACTTACGTAGAAGATGCTGAAGCCTTACGCCAAGCTTTAGGGTTAGATGATTTTATTTTATTTGGGCACTCTTACGGAGGGTTTATTGCCCAAGAGTATGCACTACGGTATCAAGACCATTTGGCGGGTTTGATTTTAGCAAGTACAAGTCCCAACGTTGGCTACGCACCTAATTTTCCTGCGTGGGCACCTGAAACGGGTTTGGACGCCATCAACAGAATTTTTAGTGGTCCCATGGAAAGTGATGAAGAATGGGCAGAAACGTGGGCAGCAGCATTGCCTGTTTATTGGAAAAACCTTGATCCTAGTTTAGCTGCAGATATTCATAGCCGAACGAACTACAAAGCTGCTGCTTGGAACCGGGCAGCTATGCTGCTGGCTGACTACAACACCTCAGGTAGATTAGGACAAATCAACGTTCCTACGTTACTCCTTAGTGGGCGCGAAGATTTTGTGACAGGTCCAACAGCTCATATGGATATGCACGCTGAACTGCCTAACTCAAGCTTGGTGTTTTTTGAAGACAGCGGTCATTTTCCGTTTATTACTGAAAAGGAGAGTTACAAGATGGTTGTTGAAAATTGGCTTTCTGAACTGTAAAAAGACACTCGGCGCTTGCCTGTAAACGATATGAAGACTGTAATGATGTGATGCACATTCAATCTAGGTTAGATCTGTTCAGCTTGAATACGGATTTGAAACAATCGGGCTGCAAGAGGATGAAGTGTCTCTGCATTGAGGTTATTCAGTCGACGTTTACCCAGCCGTGTGTCCAGTACAGCAAGACTTTGCAGGATTGGATTTGCTGATGCTAAAGCTTCATCTATGGTTAGGTGATGAACAAATTCCCAACACGCTTCGTAGACGTCTTGTCTGCTGAGTTCACCGTATTCAACAGGCTGTTCATCGTATTTGTGAGTGTTGGCCCAGTCGGGAACGGGTCCCACTTTTGCTTTGCCATCCTGATCAATGACATAATTGCCGTCTTGACCAATTAAAAAAGGCCTGCTCTTAGAAAATGCTTGGGTATCAAAATTGGCGAGGACCTGTTTATCTAACTCAATCCAAGCATGTCCAGCGGTGCTGCGGCCGTAGGTTGTGCTGTAGATCGCAACACGACCT
>JBCCOX010000168.1:0-8688 GCA_039025155.1 Deinococcota bacterium
AGGTCCAAATATTCACCGCGTTCACCATAACAACAAGCACCATGAGGGCAGGAATGAGTAAGGCAAAACGCATGTTTCTAGTTTACGCGAATTGGATGATAACGGGATGGATTATTAGACGCAGATAGACAAATGTGTTCATATCCCCCTCATCATTTAAGCGTTCTACATGGCTACTTGTGTTTAACGTGCTTTCGTGCCCACAATAACAGGCTGATAAAAATCACTCTCAATACGTTTCACGTTTGTAAAACCTGCCTCTTGCATAAGCTCTACAATTCTCGAAGTGCTGATGGCGTAGTATTGCGACCTCATCACGGTTGTTTGAACATCGTTACTGCCTTTATCGTTTATGAAATACATTGATAACTCATATAGGGCGTCTTTAAATTCCCAAGTTTGAAACACAATGTACTTCACACCTTCATCTATGCGTACACCATACGGTTTAACTTGAATGCCTTCACGTTTTTCTTGGTCATAATCCCGCAGTGTCATCAAACAGCCACCACCAGGTTTAATACAGCGAAAAAATTGCTTAAATGCCTCGAGGATGTCCTCATCTGACAAAAGATGGGGTATAGAATTATCGCAAGATATAAGAACATCAAATTCACGTGCATGATGGTCAAATGCTTGACGCATATCCGCAACTGAGTAGTTGATGTCTAGATGCCTTTTTTCTGTTTCTGCTCGAGCTCTTTGCACAGCTTGTGAGGATAAATCAGATGCCTCAACGTCATAACCAAGACTCGCTAAACCTATAGCCTGCGTACCAATACCACAGGACACATCCACAATAGTGGCAACATCATTGCCCCACTCTGATTTGATAATGTCATCTAGAACGTTTGCTTGCCTTTGAATACTTGCGTCCCAGTCAGCAAAAATAAGATGGTAAAAAGGAGAGAGCTGATCGTAAAAATCCTTGATCATAGATGCTACTCCATCAATCTTCCTTGGTATGAGGTTCATTTTGAAGTCGTGATTCTATCGCGTGGGCGTGGGCGTGTAGGCCTTCAGCTCGAGCCATTGCAGCAGCCGGTTTAGCAATGTTCTCTAAAGCACTAGGATTAAGCCCCACAATCGGAATCACCACTTGAAAATCGCGCACGTTGACCGCACTCGAAAACCTCGCGGTGGCGTTGGTGGGCATCACATGACTGGGTCCGGCGAGGTAATCACCAAGGGCTTCCATGCTGTGTTCACCCACAAAAATCCCACCAGCTCGGCGCACTTTGCTAACTAACTCCCAAGGGTCGCGGGTGAGTAAACAGAGGTGTTCAGGTGCAAAGGTGTTGGCGAGGTCAATAGCCTCAGCTAAGGTGTCTACCAACATGACGCAACCACGGGTGTTGAGGGCGTCGCGGGCGTCGGCTGCGGTGGGGAGGTTGACAAGTTGACGCTCGAGTTCGTCGTCTAGTTTCCCCAAAAGCTGGCTCGAGGTTGTCACCAACACAGGTTCAGCTAACACGTGCTCAGCTTGCGCCAGTAAATCTGCTGCCACGTGAACCACATCTGCACTGTCATCTGCTAGCACAAGGGTTTCGGTGGGACCAGGTAGCGATTCAATCCCCACGCTGCCATAAACTAGCCGTTTGGCTGCCACTACGTAGGCGTTCCCAGGGCCTGCAATTTTATCTACCCTAGGCACGGAGTCTGTCCCGTAAGCAAGGGCTGCAATCGCTTGCGCGCCGCCCATTCGGTAGACGGTATCAAGTCCTAGCGCGCGTGCAGCCACCAAAATTTCTGGCGCAACACTGCCATCTGGTCGAGGTGGGGTGGCCAGCACAATATCTTCTACGCCCGCAACTTGGGCGGGCACAACCGTCATAATAAGCGTGCTAAACAGCGGGGCTGTGCCACCGGGGATGTAACAGCCCACCCGTCCCAAAGGGCGCACAATTTGCCCTAGCAGGCCGTCATCGCCGGGCAGCAAAAAGCCACCTGCGGGTTGCTGTTCGTAAAAACGCCGCACCCGCGTGATGGACAAGTTGATGGCATCCTGCAAGTCTTGGGGGACCTGCCTCGCTGCGCCCACCAAGGCGGATTCAGGTACGGGTAACTCGTCTAGGTCAGCGCCATCAAATGTTTTGGTGTAGTGGTGGAGGGCGTCGTCGCCCCGGGCTTGTACGTCACGCATAATCTCGCGCGTGCGGCTTACCACCTCATCATCTTGGATGACGGTTTGATTGCGCTGCCTAATATAATCTAGAGCTTCTGAAAAGCCATTAAGTCGTTTCATCTTTGCGAGTATACGTTAGGGGTTGTAGTCAGAAGGTAGACGTGAGAATTAAACGCTGCATAGTTGTAGATTCAAAGGCTAATTGGATAGAAGCCCTCGGTTTTCTATAGCTTGAACATTCAGCAGGTAGTTTTTGATGTCTGTGTGTCCTAAGCGCGCTGCGGTACGTATAGCTGAGAAACCCTCAGTATTTTTGACGCTGACATCTGCGCCTGCTTCAACAATTAGTTGTACTGTTGCTAAATTGCCAAAATGCGCCGCTTGAATAAGCGGTGTGTCTCCGTTGGCGTTTGTGATGCTGACATCTGCGCCTGCTTCAATAAGCAGCTTGACCGTTTCTAGACTGTCCCGGCGTGCTGCTTGGATAAGCGGCGTGTCACCTAAGAACTCATCTAAAACGTACCGACGACCTGTTCTAGTGATTTCTATTTGGGAATTGACATCAGCACCCCACGAAACAAGCAACTCTATAATTTCAGGTAAAACCTCATCTCCTATATTATGGGGATGATCGTAACCTGACCAGAGTAAGGGAGTGAGACCACGTTCATCACTCAGATTAAGATTTGCTCCGCGATCTAGTAGATATTCTGTAAGCTGTATATCTCTCATCTTGACTGCTTCTGCTAACAGAAAGCCATCTTGGTAATCAATATCTGCGCCTGCTTCCAAAAGTAGATAAATTCGTTGCTTAAGGCTATCTCGGACCTCAATATCATCTCTACGATCAAGCTGATGAGTTGCATGCAGAATTGCATTACCACCGTATTTTTCAATATCAGCACCTGCATCGAGTAGGAGCTGGGCGATTTCTGGTGTTGCAGCGTAACTCAAAGCACTGAAACCACTATCATTTTCAGCGTTTACATCCAGTCCAGCATTTAACAAGTCTTCTACAACTTCATAACCATCTGGACTTTCTGCAGCTAACATAAGCAGCGTCTTACCGTATTGGGTGCGTACCGTAAGGTCAGCACCTGCTTCTTTCAAAACAAAATAGGCACCTGACGCAAATCCTCCACATCTATCTGTTTCCAACATATAGATGATGGCTGTATGCCCAAATCTATCTTGTATTTCTGGGTCGGCACCAAACTCTAGAAGAAGTCGAATACCTTCGGGGTCACCCCATTGCATGAGAGGAGTAATGCCGTTATGGTACTGAGCATTGACATCTACACCAGCCTCTAATAACGCTCTCAATGTCTCTTTGTTTTCTGTACAAAACGTACTATACGCTGTGTCAAAAATAGGTGTGCGTATGCCGTCTGAAGCTTTCGCTTCAATATCAGCCCCAGAATCTATAAGTAGGTTTACTAAGTCAGCAAAACCATATCGAACCGCGTAATGCAAAGCACTGTTACGTAGTCTACTTGTTGTCGCGTTCACATCGGCATCTGCTGCTAGTAGCAAGCTAGCAACCTCGAGAGTTTCTTGTTCATAAGGGTAGGGGTAGGGATGGTTATGCCATGGTTCATTGCAGTATGAGGCCTGCATGAGTGCCGTGAAATCCCCATTATTTGCCGCATTGACATCTGCGCCTGCTTCAATGAGTGTTTGCACAACTTCGGGTTCAGGTGGACATGTCGAAGCTGCTAAAACTGTAGCGTTGTTGGGATATTCATGTCTGGCGTCAATGTTTGCTCCAAGGCTAATGAGGTAGCGCGTAACCTCAGCAGTGTCAGCAGACCAAAGTGCCTCGGTTGCCCAAGTTGCATCTAGGGTTGCCCCAGCATTAACCAAAAGCCAAAAAATTTCTTCGTGTTCTGCTGCAGCGACTAGCTGCTGTGTAGTTGATTCTGCGCCCAGTTCAATTAAATACTTCACCGCCTCAACTTGCTCACCCTTAATAAGAAGACCAAAGTTGTACGTTGCTGGGTCAGCACCAGCTTGCCTAAGTAGCTCTGCTGCGTCTAACTTTCCATAGGCAAGCGCCCGCATAAAAGGCGTCGAATGCTCATCGTCTTTGAAATTGGGGTCTGCTCCATAATCAAGTAGTAACCTAACCACGTCAATATCTTGATTGAACATAGCCGCCAAAGCTAAAGGTGTTGTCCGTAAGTTATTTGTGTAGAAGGGATAGTCAGGTAGAAGATAGTTGCTACCTTTACGAAAGTTAATGCTTATCTCAGTGTCTACATTGTCCGTTGTGTCTAGCCAAGCTTGAACTTCTCGTAGGCTGCCAAAAGCAAAAATATCGGCGAGCTCGTCTTGGGCTAAACCACCTTGAAGAAAAACCAAAACGCATAGAACAACAGCGAGTCTCATAATATGTGAGTATATACCTTCATTGTTAATAGTTAAGTTGTTAACCTTTAGCTAAAAGTGTTTTCAATCATTACCAATAACAGGTACTTACCCCTTGAAATGTCACTACTTGAGATTTAAACATATTGGAGAGATACCCACAACGTTGAGGGCAATGCCTACAAACACATCCACACAATCCTAATGCCATCCCGTGAGGCCTACATCTCCAAGACTGCAAGGCTATACTAGAGCCCTATGAGGCTAGGTTGCTATGAGACATCCTAAACAGGTCGTTGTCATAGGTGCGGGCATTGTGGGCGCAAGTTGTGCCTATTACCTTGCCCAAGCAGGTGCTAGCGTCACGATTCTGGAAGCTAAGCCTGAACCTGCGCTAGGTGCGACCTCACGCTCGGCAGGCGGTTTGCGGCATCAATTTTCAGAAGCCCAAAACATTAAAATGTCCCTTTACAGTGCCGAGCAGTACAACCACTTTGAGGTACTCACGGGTGTGAGTGCGGGTTACCGCAAAGTTGGCTACTTATTTTTACTGCCGCCAGATATGTGGGACGACTGGCAGGTGCAGCTCGAGCTACAGCGCAGCTTGGGTGCCAAAGTTGAAGCTCTGTCCATTGACATGCTTCAAGAACGCTTCCCAAATGTAAATCCGGAAGGCTTAGCAGGTGCTACATTGGGCTTACATGATGGCGTTATTGACCCGCCTGCCATTACAAAAGGCTATCTGGCTGCGGCTCAAGATTTACGTGTCACGCTACGTTACGATAGCCCTGTTGAACGCATTGAGCGCAAGCGCAACACATGGCGTATTAAAGCCGGTAAGAGCCTAGCCAGTGCAGATGTCATCGTGAACGCCGCTGGTGCCCACGCTCAGAACGTTGCTGCCCTGGTGGGACTTTACTTACCTGTACTGCCCTACCGGCGTAATATTTACGTGACCAAAGATTTACCAGATTACCCACACCCGAGCCCGCTCACGATTGACATGGCAACAGGGATTTGGTTACGCAGTGAGGACACACATTTTTTAATGGGCCGTTCCAACCTGAACGAACCCCCCGGTGACAATCAAGAAGTGGATTGGGACTGGTTACAGCAAAGTTTAACGCCAGCCCTACACCGTTTTCCGGCACTGGGTCGGGTCAACCTTGACCTTGGGGCATGTTGGGCTGGGCTTTATGCCATCACCCCGGATCACACGCCCATTTTAGGTGAGGCTGTGAGCCATCCGGGCTTTATCAATGCTTGCGGGTTTTCTGGACACGGCGTGCAGCACGCACCAGCTACGGGGCTCATCATCAAAGAAGTCATTTTTGAAGAAACGCCTACGTTTGAGCTAGAGAGGTATCGCCTCGAGCGCTTTAATAGCAAACAGCAAGCTAGCGAAACCAACATCGTCTAAAACATAATTCTTCATCACTGCCTACAAAGTGGCTCGAGGTGGGGTTTAAGGGTAAGCTATGCCCTAGCCACCATGCCCAAAGCGTACACAAGAAACTTCGACACTTGGAATGACTACAAAAAGCAGCTAGATACCCGTAAAGATGCACCACGCTTTAACGAACGCGAAATATGGTGGTGTTCGTTAGGGGCTAACGTGGGGTTTGATACGAAATCCGCTTATATCCCGAATAATGCCTAAAGGCATCATCTCGTCCAGCGCGGATTTCGTAGTGTATCTTACCTGCTCCGGCAGGGGTTGATTCCTTCGGGAATCAACCGGATTTGGTATGAGCAAGACGGTACAGGCAAAAATTTTGACTGGCCTGTGCTTATTGTTCGCAAGTTTGGGGCTGGCATGTTTTGGGGAGTTGCCCTGACAACACGTGAACCAGACCCTAACAAACCCTCAATACGTTTTTACCAGCATTAGCTATGAAGGACAAGCAACAGGTACACATAGTTACGTCATTCTCTCACAACTTAGGGTGTTATCAACGAAGCGTTTGATCATGAGGGAAGGGCGTTTGTCTAAGAAACGCTTTAAGCAGGTAGTTAAAGCTGTGCGTGACCAACTACTATAAAAAAGTTTGCCCCCACAGATAACTGCAGGGGCTGCGCCTAGTGGCGATTAATGGCTTAATTGTAGAACCTAAGCGTCTGCATGTCAATTTGGAGACAGGGTCATCAGCAATTCAAGATGAACTCATCGTAAAAACGTCTGACACGAAAATCTATCCGCACAATTTGAGTTTGACGATTTTTCGTTGTGTCTAGAACGCGCTTGTCATCCTGATCTCGAATTGTACAGGGTCACCAACACACCTGCCTCGAGCCAAAACTAGCCCCAACAACACATCTCTAGGGCAAAAAACAGCGTAACAGTGACGCTTCACCTGCAAGTTGGTAGTCACCTAAGTTAGCAGCTAAGAGGACAGTCTCGCCAGCGCCTAAGGTCATGGCATCAGCAGCCTCACAGCTAAGGCTTAAAGTGCCGTCGAGTAAGGTGAGAATCTCGAGGCTTGTCTCGCTAGTTTGGGCGTGCCGCTCACCCGCAACATCCCACCGTTCCATCGCAAAGGCCTCAACCCGAATAAGTTCGGTGGTAGTGGCATCAAGCTGTTTGGGTAAAATTTTAGCGCGGTTGCCTGCACTGTAATCGAGCACCTCGAGCGCTTTATCAACATGAAGTTCACGCAAGTTACCTTGTCCGTCGCGCCGCCCGTAGTCATAGACGCGGTAGGTGAGGTCGCTACTCTGCTGAATTTCAAAGAGCACAATGCCCGCACCAATGGCGTGCAGCGTGCCAGCCGGGTTGTAGATGACATCCCCCGGACGCACTGGGACGATGTTTACGAACTGCTCGAGCTTCTCCTCAGAAATCGCCTCGCGCACACCTTCAGGGGTCATCGTCTCATTAAACCCCCACAGCACATGAGCATCCGGTTCCGCTTCTAAGATGTACCACGCTTCAGTTTTACCAAGATGACCGCTGGCGGCTTCAACTCGTTTGGCGTAGCTATCGTCTGGATGAACTTGAATGGATAAACTTGCCTCTGCACCAATAAATTTGGCAAGTAGCGGGACTGCCTTACCGTAACGTGCCACGCTGCGCTCACCTAATAACGCGCCTTCATAGGTTTCTGCAACTTGCGCCAAACTTTGTTCTGCTAGATGTCCATTTTGAACGATGCTTTCTTTGTAAGCCTGCCAGACTTCACCTAGTGGGTCGCCGCCATCTTCTGGCTCATAATCAACGTGTAAGCGGGTTTGCAACCGCGAACCGCCCCACAAGCGCGGGCTGAGGATGCGCTCGAGCTGTAACGGATAAAGGTCGTTCTTCATAGGTTGTGTTGTACCACACCGCTGTCACACAAGCGTACAGGCTGCTTTAGAGCTATGTACGGGTGCAGGTCATTTTGCACTGGTCGCTGTAGCTCGCTGTAGCTGACATCCTCACCTATGAGCAGATACAGCGTCACCTCAAGCAGGGTTAATGATGCTTCATCAAATCTTGCCACATGAAGATTTGCTGATGTGCGCGCTAGCTACGCTTGTTACCTATTTCAGCTAAGCAGGGTACAATAATCTTTCAACGTTATGTTTGACGACCTTGCCTTCCTCCTCGAGCAATCCGGCCCATTTGCCCCCATTTTATATATTTGCTTTTTTCTAGCGACTGCCCTGTTGCCGTTTATCCCCACGCCGTTAGTGAGCGCACTAGGCGGTAGTTTTTTGGGTATTGCCCCAGCGGTTGTCTTTGGCATCGTCGGTTTAGGTTTAGGGGCAGCCCTATCACTCACTTTGGCGCGGCGGTTGGGCTATCCGCTAGTGATTCGCTTGATTGGCAAAAAGAACTGGCACGAGTGGGAAGATTTTTTGGGTATCCGCTCAGTTCCCGTGTGGGGCGTGATCTTTTTTATACTCAACATCGACTTTGCGGTGATGCTTTCAGGCCTGACCGACTTGCCCTTGTGGCGTTTATGGTCGGTGGCAATGATTGCTCGCTTGCCGTGGCTTTTGGTGAGCGTCTGGTTTGGGGAAAGCTTATTTCGCTCTGAACAGGTTTGGATGCGTTTACTAGCAGGTATTGCTATTGTTTTTGTGCTGTTTAAGATCGTGCGCGGCGTTGTGCGACAAAAAGTCATAGGACACGTTGCGCCTACATCCACAGTTGAGGTTGCACCCACGCCATCCGAAGACTAAAGCTGTATGTTGACAATTCTTTAGCGCCCAAA
>JBCCOX010000169.1:0-8660 GCA_039025155.1 Deinococcota bacterium
AATTTCATCCACAATACCCAAGCGCCCACCAGATTTAAGTGTGCGCTGCGCTTCGGCTAAAAACGCAGGCACGCTGCCGTGATGGTGCAAGGTATGACGAGCCGTCATCAGATCAAAACTGTCCGCCTCAAAAGGTAGGGCGTCACTGCTACCAGTTATAAAGGTGATGTTCGGGTAGGTGCTTCTGGCTGCCTCGAGCATTCCCTCAGCTGGATCAAGTCCGGTGACATTGTGAACATGTTGGGCAAACGCTGCGGCTGTGTGGCCTGCACCTGTACCCACATCTAAGCAAATATCTGTAGCTCGAGGACGTAATAAGGTGAGAAGCTTAGCTAAACTCGGCCCAGCGCGGTGTACCTCACTTAGTGCATAGGCATTACCGCGCGCTGACCACGTCTCTGCACCACTACCTTCAACCAAAAAGCTCACAGCTAGCTGGCTGGAATAGCTTGACTTACATAGCCCAAAGTTTGGGCTGTTTGGGAGATGGCGTCACTATGTTCTAGCAGTTCTTGGATAGGGTCCCACTTGCCCTCGAGCAAGGCTTGCTTCGCACTGGGTTTCACCTTCACGTTGATGGTTTTATCGCCCACGGTTACCCGCTCGTTTTCAATGTCGATGGTGATTTCGGTAGCAGGGTTTTGCTCGAGCGTCGCCCCAATCATCTCAATGTCTGCCCGGCTAGCTTCAACACAGGGCATCCCCAAGGTAATTGCATTTCCAAAGAAAATCTCTGCAAAACTCTCCGCAATAATCGTCCGAAATCCCGCCCGATAAATAGCTTGCGGTGCGTGTTCACGCGAGCTACCACAGCCAAAGTTGCTGTTAGACAGCATAATAGTAGCTTTTTCAAAACGAGCTTCATTAAGTGGATGATCTTTTTGTACGCCTTCCGTATCAAAGCGCACGTCCGCAAAGAGGCCTTCAGCGAGGTCGTCAAAGGTGACGCACTTGAGGTAACGTGCGGGAATAATCCGGTCGGTGTCAATGTCGTCGCCCGGAATGTACACTCCTGTGCCGCTAATGTGGTTGATAGTTGCTAATGCCATGATGATTCCTTTCCTAATATGTTTTCTCGTGAACTTCCAAGTGCAGTTTATTAAGCTGATACAGCCTGTCCAACGCCAAACACTTCGCGGGCGTCACTGACCTCACCCGTTACGGCTGCGGCTGCCACCATCACTGGGCTCATCAGAATCGTGCGTCCGGTTGGACTTCCTTGCCGGCCGATAAAGTTGCGGTTACTCGAAGAGGCAGACAATTGGTCGCCAATAAGCTTGTCTGGATTCATAGCAAGGCACATCGAGCAGCCCGCTTCACGCCATTCGAAGCCAGCGTCCTTAAATACTTGATCGATACCCATTTCAGTACACAGTTTGCCCACAATCTGTGAACCGGGCACAGCAATGGCTTTAACATGCGCAGCAACTTTGTGTCCTTTTAAGAACTTAGCAACTTCTACAAAGTCACTTAAACGCCCATTGGTGCAACTCCCAAAAAAGGCCACATCAATCCGTTTACCTTTGATGGGCTCACCACCGGTAAATTTCATGTGGGCCAGCGCTTGGGCGACAGCCTCTTTGTCATGGTCAGCAGAGCCTTCAACACTAGGAATGCGTTCGTTAATAAAAATACCTTGCCCTGGGTTAATACCCCAGGTGACAGACGGTTCAATCTCAGCTGCGTCGATGTTGACAACATCATCGTAGTGGCAACCGGGGTCAGAAGCATAAGCGCGCCAGCGGGTGACGGCTGCGTCCCAATCTTCCCCTTTGGGCGCATAAGGACGACCTTGGAGGTATTCAAAGGTTGTTTCGTCTGGGTTCACGTAGCCGCAGCGTGCGCCACCTTCAATCGACATGTTGCACACCGTCATGCGTTCTTCCATACTCATGCGGTCAAAGACCTCGCCAGCGTATTCGTAGGCATAACCTAGTCCGCCTTTGACACCGAGTAATTTGATGATGTGCAAAATCACGTCTTTGGCGTAGACACCGGGGCCAAGTTGCCCGTCTACGTTAATGCGGCGAACTTTCATTTTGTCCATGGACATCGTTTGGGTAGCAAGGACATCCCGCACTTGGCTTGTGCCAATCCCAAACGCAATGGCCCCAAAAGCCCCGTGGGTTGACGTATGCGAGTCACCACAGGCAATCGTCGTACCCGGTTGGGTAATGCCTTGTTCTGGCCCCACCATGTGGACAATGCCCTGTTTGCCAGAGTCAATATCAAACATGGTGATGTTATTCGCCTCACAGTTTTTGCGAAGTTCTTTAATCATGGCATCTGCCAAAGGATCATCAAAGGGTTCAACCCGTTTGTCGGTGGGAACAATGTGGTCAACAGTCGCAAAGGTGCGCTCGGGGTATTTTACCGGCAAGTTCATATCGCGAAGCATGCCAAAGGCTTGCGGGCTGGTCACTTCGTGAATTAAGTGCGAGCCAATAAAAAGCTGGGTTTTACCGTTGCTTAAGGTTGACACCGTATGGGCCTTCCAAACTTTTTCGTATAAACTTTGTGCGGTCATGCTGCCTCCTTGGGTAAGTCCTACTTAAATGATTATCAAAACCTGGGTGATGAAACTCTACGAGAACATCACATTGTTACTGCGCTTCAATAGATGGCGCTGTGAGGTGAAGTTGCAGTTGGATCAAGACATTACTACTGAATCAAAATTGTTCGATCAAGCATCTGCAAAATATTTTTAGATGCGCGCATATCAGCAAACGTATGGCCACAAAAAACCCCCAGCTAAGCTGAGGGTTTGTAAACTCGAGTAATTAAAACTATAGTGCCACGCAAACGCTATGCTAACGCTATCAAGCTCGAGCTACAACCCTCCTAGCCAACCTAGTAGGTCGGTTTTCAGTAAGTTGATAACGCGAAGGCGTCTGCGCAAACGTGTGGGGTTCATTAAAGTTGAGTATAAGACGGGCTTATGAACCTGTCAACTTGAACTCGTACGACAAGTCATCTTAATGCTTGGCGCTGGCTCGAGCAACTTCTTACCAATGTAAAGAGAGCCCCGAATTACAAGGGCTCTCTTTGGTCCAACAAGCTTTAAAAACGTAAAGCCAAAGCTTTACTGAGCTGCCATCATCATCATTTCATTAGCTGCAAAAACTTCGCTCATGACAGTAAACACTGAGGTGTTGTCAACAAAGTCACCATCCCAGCTATAGGTTTCACCCCAGAGTTCAGCAGCTTCGATGTCAGTGCGAGTAAACTCAGCAAAAAGCTCAGCACCTGGACCTAGTGCCCAAAGTGGCACCAACTCGTTGGTGTGGTTGCGAGAAGAGAATTGGTAGCCAGGCATATTGCCAGCACCGCGGTCTTGCACAGCCAAGTACTCATTAAAGATGTCTTCGCTTGGGTCAAAGCGCGCAGCTAACAAGGCTTCGTCACTGCGGTCGGCTGCAACTGGGCCACCTACGCCATTAGTCCACGTGCCTTCACCCCAAATACCACCGCATTCGTGGTCAGAGGTAACAATGAGTAGGGTTTCATCCCAGCTCGAGTTTGCTTCAACCCATTCGATAACTGCGTCTACAGCAAGGTTAAAGTCGATTTGTTCTTCGATAAACCGAGGCATGTTGTTGGCGTGACCCATCCAGTCGATAGCACCGCCTTCAATCATTAAGAAGAAGCCTTCTTCGTTTTGATTGAGGACATTAAGTGCACCAAGGCTCATGGTGGCTAAGTCGGGCACTTCAGGGTTATAGGCCATGCCAGAAGGTGTATCTGCGTCAGGTAGGCCCTCACGGCTAGCTTGGAGGGTAGAACCTGCCCGGGCAATGCCCACAACGCGCTCAGGCACGCTTTCGCCAGCAGCAAGTGCTTCAAAATCGGGTTTAGCATCAATGAAGGTGAAGCCATTTAATCCTTCGTCACTGGTGAGCGCCATGAGTGTCTCAGGGCCACCCACGTAGCGGAAGGCATCTTCGTCTTCTGGCTCAATCTGGTTACCGCTGTTGTCATAAAGTGGGTGACCTGCACCCATAATGACATCAAGATCGCTTGCCACCATCTCGTTGAAAATCTCAACGTAGTTATTTCGGGAGATGTTGTGGGAAATCACTGAAGCTGGGGTTGCGTGCGACACCATAACCGAGGCAACAGACCCTGCTGATTTGCCTTGGTCCATAGCAATCTGGGCAATCGTGCGGAAGTTTTCTTGACCGGACCAGTCTTGATTGATGCGCCCGTTTGAAGTCTTGCGGCCGGCCATCAGTGCAGTGCCAGCAGCAGCACTGTCGGTGTAAGAAGTGTAGCGCTCACCTACGGGTGGGAAGTCATTGCGCATGGTGTTTTCAAAACGATTCCAACGGATTGTTGGGTCGTAACCTTGCGCGACAGCACCAGCAGCCAAGGTCACGTCCTCACCGCTAGGCAGTAAGTTACCCGCAGCATCGATCAAATTAAGCGAGTGGTGGTCGAGGCCGTAAACAACAGGGGCAGTGCCATCTGGGCGGGTGATTTGGTAAGATTGCTGGCCAGCTAGGCCCTGATAATAATCGGCAGCCAGCCAACCATTAAAGCCGATGCCATCAGAGACCATTAGGATTACGTTCTTAGCACCATGATTCATGTCCTGATCCTGTGCGGACGCAGGCAGAATGAGGATGCTGACAAGAGCTGCTACAAGCAGCCATCCAGAAGTTTTCATCTTCGTCACCTTTCCGGTACATGAGTACCTCAACTTTGTCGCTCTACGTTGCATTGAGAGATGTATGATAGCTAATTTTGGGCATCAACAAATGTGATGAAGAATCCAAAAAGCTCGTTCCCACCGCAATTAGAGGGTCAAAACCTCACAAAGTCAAATTAAGGTAACCGAGCAGTGTCAGGGTTGTATCAGGTACACGTTTGAGATTTAATCCTTAAGATTCACCAAGGGCTTTGCGGCGCTGCTGAATTTGTTTCATGGTATCACTTAGGCGGCCTGAGAGCACCCGAATCACGCCTTGGGCAATGCTGGGTTTTTCGCTGAGCAGTTGCCAAAAGTCATCGTGGTCTATTTTGAGTGTGACCATATCGGTAAGCGCCAGACAGTCTGCTGAACGGGGCTCTCTGGAAATAATGGCCATCTCGCCAATGACATCGTTTTTGCTGAGGCGGGCAACCTCACCCACACCACGCACGTTCACGCTGGCAGTGCCTTCGACGATTAGGTACAAACACTCGCCAATATCACCTTGCACAATAAAGGTTGTACCAGCTGCAAAGTCTGTTTGGTGCGCAACGCGGGCCACATCAACAAGGTCTCGCCCAGCAATTTGGTTAAAGATGTCAGCACGTTTAAAAAAGAGCACCCGCTCAATGGTGGACAGACCCACCTTAGGTCTACTTGTTGCGTTGCTTAGGTGTTGGTTCATGAGCGCGCAGCCGCTTCAAGTTGTGCTTGTGCGTAACGCCCCACTGTAGGAAAATCTGTGTTGGCAATCTGTTGCCGCAGCGCGCGGCGGTAAAGTTGTGGGGGGATGAGCTGTTTGAGCGCCAAGATAGCCGTTTCGCGCAGCACCGGGTCATCTGCTTGGAGGGCGTCCACGACGGGCTGGCGCAATTCAGCCCGGCCTAATTCACCAAGTTGCAAAATAGCGCACGACCTAAGCCACTTGTCTTGCTGGCTGCTGAGCCGTAAGAGGTGCTTTTCGTAAGGCTCTGAGGTTATTTCAAAGCGTTTGCGGGCAGCCTCGAGCACTTGGTCTTCAGGGGCTTCTAAAAGCGGCAAGAGGGCGTCGCGGTCGTCGCGGTCTAGCACGTTGTCTAAGAGTTCAATGGCGATGGCTTTGTCGGCACTGTTGCTCTCGATACTGTGCCGGACGGGCTCGAGCTTAAACTCGGGGTATTTCATGTCTAGTAAGAAAAAGAGTCGCTCGAGGGCTTTGGTTTGGTAACTTTCCAGCGCGTCAACCAACAGATCGTTTGAACCTTCAGGGCCTAGGTCTACCCGCATCACGTAGTGCCTGTAAGCTTCGCGCATCTCTACAAAAATGGCTTCGTCAAAGACCTCGTCATCAATTACAAAGTCAATTTCCATGGCGTGTAAGCGGTCAAGCGCTTGCAGCACAGCATAGCGCACGTCGCTATTTTGGTCTTCAAGGGCTTCTAACAGAATACCAGCCGTATGCGCTGAACCCAGTTGTTGCAAAATAGCTGGAATACGCGCGCGTAAGTTAGGGTCATTGTCACTGTCTAGCAAGGTATCACGAAGTTGCGGCACAACCACCTCACCGTATTTCACAAGGGCTTCTGCAGCTAACCCGGCGCTTGCGTCATGCTGTAGTTGGTCGAGTACGTAAGGCAGT
This sequence comes from Deinococcota bacterium, assembly GCA_039025155.1. Lineage (GTDB taxonomy): Bacteria > Deinococcota > Deinococci > Deinococcales > Trueperaceae > JBCCBI01. The sequence goes on from JBCCOX010000169.1 coordinate 6,309, forward strand.
AGCTCGAGGCTAGCCAAATCCCCTGCAGCCCGAATGGCACTGCGTCTAACCTCTAGATCGGGGTCATCAAAAAAGCGAATCAGCGGTTCATAGAAGGTCTGAACCCGTAAACGCCCCAGCACGTTGGCCGCTTCTTGACGCATGGCCGCTTCAGGACTAGCAAGCATGTCTTTTAAGTCTGTTGCTGCTTGCAAGATGCCGTCTAAACCGCCGTAGCGAATCAACCCCACCATCGCCGCCCCTTTGACTTTGGGGTTGTAGGCTTTTAAAAACTCGCCAACTTGCGCAATGCCTTGATGCCCGCTAATGGCACAAAAGGCTTCGATAGCAGCAGCTTTGGTATCATCGTCGGGGTCATCAAAACAGGACATAACTAACTCGCTATAGGCAGTATTGCCAGCACGGCCTAGGTGTTTGAGCGCAAGTACCCGAACTTGACTCGAGCTGTGGAGTAGCAGAGGTTCCAAATAGCTATCCCAATCCACCGACCCAGCACTGCTAATGAGCATAAGCGCTTGCACAACTTGCAGATCATCACTGCTGTTTAAGGTGGCCCTAAGTACCCGAATGGTAGCTTCGTCACGAATATCTACACTGCTGTTTTCTAAATTTAAGACCCGCCGCTTGACACTTTCAGATAGCGCCAACTGATACTGACGCCGCGTCCACCACACCAACAGCACCCACAACAAAGCAAACACCAACAGCGGATACGACCAGTAGATGAAACGCCAGTTAGGAATGTTTTGAGATATTAAAAAGCTAATCCCAAACAGGCCAGCGCTCACTGCATACACAATCTCGAACAGCTCTTTAGAACGTTGCCGGAGTTGGGCAGCCACAGGCAGGTAAAGCAAGTTGAGGCCAGCTTCGTTAATGGTATCTCGAATCACAGGATTCACAGCCCGCACAACTGCTAAGGCTAACAGCGTACCACCTGTCATAAACACTAAAAATGAACCAACAATAATTCCCAGTGGAAAAAACAGTAAGGCGGTAAACAAGCCCAGCCGTTTCATCACCAAGTTCGTAACATAAGACTGCATGACAAACGCGCCGATACCTGTGTAGAGCGCGTATGCACCCAAAAACGATACGATGCGTTCTTCTTGTCCTACAAAACTTGTCTGCAAGGCTAAAAAGAACTGGTACGAACTGGTGCTAATCAACATCGCAAGTAGCACAGTCAACCCGACAATACCTACTAGCAAGGGGGTGCGGCGAATGGCTAAAATATCTTGCCAGAACGAACTGCGTGCGCGCTGCGTGCGCCCCAGCATCTGCTCTTGACTGCTCAGCCGCCCGCTGCGCCCCAAGGTTCGCGCGCAAAGCGCGGCTACAATCAAGGTTAGGGCTACCAGATACATCAGGTTATTCACCCCAGCCCTCGCAGCTAGCGGGCCTAGCGTTAAGCCTGCAAGTGCGCCTGCAAAGGTATCTCCTACAGCGATAAGCCCAAAAAGACGCTTGGCTTCACGGGGGTCAAAAATTTGCCCGGCAATGGTCCAAAATTGCATGATGAGCAGCACCGACATGATGTTCATGACGATAAAAATAGAGGCGAGTAGCGCAAAACTTGCTGCGATAGGGGTTTCTAACAAAAGCCGAAAGACCAAACAGGCCACAACAAACACCATACTACTGCCAATGACTAGATGATCTAAACGGTTGCGGCTTGCCAGTTGACTATAAACAAGCAGCAAGATGACCGTAGGAATGGGCGGCAAAATATACAAAAAAGGTGTGAGCGCTTCGGGAAGTTGACTTAAAAACAGAGCGCTAGCAACCGTGCTACTGACTATGTAATTTGCACCTGTAGCTGCTGAAAACAGCACCATGACAACAACACGCTGCGTTTCACCGACGCGAATGTTTAAGGTATTACGAAAAATGTCAAGTACTTGCAATGCCATAGTTGAGCCCGCCAATGGATTGTGTTAACAAACTAAGTATATCAAGCTTCACCGTTATAGTTACAGTCTTGCGTAGCTCACAGTGACGCTTTAAACAGTAACGCTTTAAACAGTGACGTTCTAAATTGTACAAAGCTAAGATGACATTTGATGAGTCAATAGATACCCTAAGCGTCTGTTTGATACACTTAGCTTCTGAGCCTGTGTAGTTGCTACTAAGCTCAATTAAACCCACTTAGACGCAAGCAGCCACACAACGCGCGCACTAACCTTGTGATGGTACTGATAGTTTGTACCCACGCAGATGTGTTCGGTATCTACTACCATTGTATGTTAGAGCGAGCGCAGTAAACCGAGCAGCGCGCGTAGAAACGAATACTAAGTTCAACTGGAGCATGATAAATCCTACAGGAGTTTATTGCGTGTTTTGCCGGACTTG
>JBCCOX010000170.1:0-8632 GCA_039025155.1 Deinococcota bacterium
GGACATACGCCCTTCCAATAAGTGCAACTCATGATTGTGGGTTAATTCTTTCAGGAATTAACCCACGTGGAACGTCTAGAAACAGCTAACGGTTTCGATGGGGATGGAGTAAAGCCCCGAGGGGTTTACGAAAGTATTTAATCGGTATTGGAACCACTTGGGTTAGTTTGGCACTAACCTAGCCCGAAATGGCATTGTAGGAGTATCAAGCTTTAGCCTGGTATCAGGCGTGCACGGCGTGCACAACCTCAGGTGTAAGGCTGGCAACAGCACTCACTATGCCATTAATAGTAGCTTGGGGAACTTCAAAGTGTTGCAGAGTACCAACTAAATGTTCCGTCACTGCCTGAAAGTCGTCTTCACTTAACTGAAGACCTTGATGAGCATCATGCATGGTACGTCCTAGATACTCGTTAGGTCCACCGAAGACCATCATCATAAAGCTTGCCATGTGTTTGCGCTGCACATTCATATCCGTGTTGGCGAAGTAGTGGTTGATGCGCGCATCAGATAAAATACGGTCGTATAGCTCATTGACAGCAGCGTGAAAAGTTGCTTCACCACCGAGTGCCTCGTAAATAGTTAGGGATGTTCCCACGAGTTTCTCCTTGTTGATTAGTTTGTGCTGAAAGACAGAGGTTTCAGATGCACGTTGAAATGTATCCTGTGTTGATGTTTCCAAAACAGACTGGGAAGGCTAAAAGCTGTAGAGACGCAGCTAGCAAGTAACGCACCAAAGTGTTGACTTGTGCCGTTTTTGTCGAATAGCTGAATAGGTTTATCTGTAGTACGGAATCCGTTTGTATCCCGAATAATGCCTAAAGGCATCATTGCGTCCATTACGGATTCCGTAGCGTATCCTACCTGCTCTCGCAGGGGTTGATTCTTCGAGAATCAACCGGATTTGATATAAGAGTTGCAGCCTTTGAGGTTGATCAAAACGTTGTTGAAGTTACTCAAGCCGTATCCATGCTCTCAGTTTGTTTATCATGAGCGCTAGCATGGTCATAACGATTCCGATTAAATACTACATAGCAGTTCCAGGATTAGTTACCCCACACCGAGTGGGTCGATTTTTACTCCCATAGGTCGCACGCGCAACTGCCTGTGGCAGTCACTCGTGGAAATGCTATACATAAACGCTTGTGGACTTTGCTCCATCTTTATCGGAATTGGTGGCTGTTCTTATACAAGTGTCGTCCCACTGACGCTCGGAGCCACGTGAGCTAATGTCTCTAGGGAATTAACTGGAAAGGTACTCACTCTTGTTGGCACAGGCTTGTAGATGTACTGAGGTTTAGGGGCGATGATCCTCTACCCAGCCGTAATCTTTTCCATTAACAACAGGCTGGTCGATAATAGCATTTACACCAATTTCGACGTGCCAAACATTGTAGACGCCATTGTGGTTGGGGGCCTGGTTTGCACTCAAGGTGCCGTCGATCCGGAAGTAACCATTTTGATAGTTCATAACTCCGCCGGCACGTTCTCCAGCTGTGTTGGCTATAATGTGACTGCGTTTGTCTACGTCCATTTCGCCAGAGTTGGCTATACCACCACCGAGGATTTCAGCTCGGTTACCTTCAATGGTGCTGTCGCTAATAAATGTTGTTGCATTGGTTGTGTTTCTAGACGAAAAAATCCCGGCCCCGTATTCAGCATCATTAAATGACACTCTAGAGTTTTCAGTAACCCTTAAGACGCCAGCACGGTTCATGATGCCCCCACCCTGATTCGTAGCGGTGTTGTTCAAGACGTTACTCTCTCTGAGCATCACCGTACCACCTTGGTTGTAGATACCGCCACCCTTTGTTGAGCTATTTTTGTAAAGTCCACCAATCACAGAGTTTTCGACAAAAAGGTCACCTGCGTTGTAGATGCCGCCGCCTTGGTTTGCTTCGTCTGGTACATCAGACGTTGTGTTTCCAGACACATCACTATCTTGTAGAACAAAGTGGGCGTGCCTGGCTACAAAAATACCGCCACCCCGGCTTGCTTGGCTACTAGCTGTCGCACTATTATCTCTAATCGTGCAGTTCTCTACGATCATCGTGCCAAACCCATGATAAATGCCGCCACCATTAGGCTGACTGTCTCCACTCGTAGCGGCTGCTGTGTTGTTGGTGATATTGCACCGCCGTAGGACTACCGTGCCCGTACTCGTGTTGAGTACACCTGCACCCCGATCTGACATACCGTGGGCAATTGTGAGATCAGAAATCGTGACGTCCACATCGTTACGAATTTCTAGAACGCGCGAAGAGTTACTTCCACTCAGTATTAAGCGGTCTTTGTCCAGTCCTTCCAGTGTTAGAGTTTTGCTAATAATCAGTGGATTTTGGCCAATGAACACGGTATGGGTTCCTGTGAACACAGTTGGATCAAAACCAATAACATCACCTGCTTGTGCATTACGAATAATGCTTCTCAAGGCCATGCCGGCACCCTCGTCGTTAACGCGTACGTAGTGCGGCTCAATGTGCACGGTGGTGCTTGTTTGAGATGTGGCACCGTGTTTGTCTTCTACTGTCACAACAAGTTCAACATGAGCAGTTTCATGGGCCGGAGGTGTTATAGCGAACTCGCACTGACCCGTTGAACAGGGGAATGTGTCATTAGGAATGTGCGCTGTATTGCTGGACTGCACGCTCACGTTGACCTCAGTGTCATCTGGATCGCTAACGTCTAAATTAAGGGTGTGACTGTTAGGCGTTAGGGTATTGCGAATAATGTAGATGTCATCAGGTTGAGCAATGCTAGGTGGGGTGTTGTTGGGTGGTGTATGGGGGATGGTGAGTGTCAAAGGTACGGTGCTCTCCAGATTGCCTGCAACCCCTTTAACGATGAGTTGGTGAGTACCTGTTAGCATTGCATCACTGGTGTCAAGGCGTAAGTCACTCACGTTGCTACTCGGATTAGGGCTGAAGGTTGTATTGAGACCAGCGGGCAGACCCTCAACGCTCAACGTGACAGGATTGTTAAACGCGCCCAATGCTGTGATGCGAACTGTGACCGTGCCGCTCTGACCTAGTTCCACATCTAAGACACTGGGCGTAGCGGTCAGGGTAAAGTCGGGTTGCGGCTCAGGTTGCGGTTGTGGGTCAGGTTCAGGTTGGGGCTCGGGTTGTGGTTGCGGTTCGGGTTGTGGTTGCGGTTCGGGCTGAGGTTGCGGTTGCGGTTCAGGTTGGGGCTCGGGTTGTGGTTGTGGTTCAGGTTCAGGTTGCGGTTCGGGCTGAGGTTGCGGTTCGGGCTGAGGTTGCGGCTGAGGTTGCGGGTCAGGCGCTTGCTGGACGATTAACATCAAAGAGCTAGTCTGTTCTAGCGTGCCTGCTGTACCTGTAATCACTAAAGAATACTGACCTGTAGTTACTGTGTCAGACGAGGCTAGGGTCAAGGTTGTATCGGTGGTTAAGGGGTTTTGACTCAAGTTGGCGTCAACACCCGTAGGTAGTCCAGTAAGCTCGAGCACAACCGCTGCGGCAAAGTTGTGTTCGGGAATCAGATTTATCTCGAGGTCGGTACTGCTACCTTGTCTCAGCGTCACGGATGTTTGTGAGATATCAAGGCTAAAAGAGGCGGGGAGGCTGGGGGTGGTAGCACTCGAGCAAGCTGTTAAAATAATTAACAGCAGCCAGCTAGGTTTCCAATGTAAGTGATTCATGTGATTATGTCTCCTTGTTCAACAGTTCGGACACTTTTTATAAACCTCGTCACAGACGCGAACAAGATTTTGGATGCAGCGTACTCAATCACGTCGGTGACGCAACTCGATGTTTGAGATTCAATACCTGTCCGAAGTATTGCTTGTTGTTAAAGTTGATTAAGGTTTTAAAGCTCTAACGAGATTGGCAACATCGTGAAAGGTTTTGCTAATGTCTTTGGACTTATTTTTTGAACGTGTGTCGAGTGCTGCAGCAAGTTCTTCACAGAAGATCTGTCTGGACACCTGCCAAGCTTGAGTGGCTAGGTCAATATCTGCGGTTGTGAGTAGGCTGTTGTAGTGAGCTGTGTTGAGCCATTCATAGACGGTCATGGGCTGTCTCCTTAGTAAATTGGGTCTGGGGTGACTGGGATTGAGGATCATCGTTGTAGACTGCCCGATCACCAGGTTTAGGTGAGATATCTTGTAACTGGCTGTCAGATAAGTTGCCAAAAATGCATGTTTTTAGCGTGTCGATGACCTGTGCTTTGAAATCAGCAAAGCTAGCGTTTTGTGCTTTGCTGCAGTGCTGTGTCTCGTTCACGGTATGTTTCATGATGAGGGTGTCCTTTGGGATGAGGCGAAAGTACGGTTCATGAGGCTAGCAACATGCCCCCGCAGATAAAAAAGATGGGTCAGAAAAATGACCGTGTTCAGTACAACGACGGGAAAGGTGTCCACGAGAATGCCGTATGTTATGTAGCCAATGCAGCCAAGAGCGTTCACAACCCGTAATTTGGTCATCGAGCGCAGCATGAGCGAGTAGGCAATAATGGCGGTGGAACAGTAGCCAAGAATGTCGTAAGCCAGAGGGCTTTCCATGTGTGGTTCCTATCTGAAAGAAATGGTTTTGAGGTGTCTCGACGCTGGTTAAGCGCCGACGGTGAGTAGCGCAGGGTCCGTATCTTCCCTAGAGCTATCCTGCTAGCAGGTTGGCTAGAGGCATATCAACTAACGCAAACGGTGGTAATGAAAATTCGTCTGGCAGCCCAGACAAAAATTTGCGATCATGCTGGGTAAGTACAGGTAAATATTCAGCAGCAGACAACAAGACCGAAGCTAGGTGCACCTACGGCCCGTGCATGTTCCCTAAGTTGGCTGTTGGGGGCGCTTAGGGTGAGGCTCGAGTCGCTGTGCCAGCTCGTAAAGCACATCTGCGATTTGCTGTCTCCAACTCGGTTGTACGGGCAGACGCGATAACTGTTGTTGTTGCTCTCTTAACTCTTGCAACTTTGCTTCGGCCAGTAGGAAGATAAAATAGTCCTGCATAATTCCCTCCCTAACCTGCTGCTTGAGTGAGTAGTTTGCTGATTGTCGTATACCCTCTAGGGGTCGATGCTGTTGGGATAGGTGCGTTTGGGATAAGTGCTTCTGGGATAGGTAGATAGGTCGTATTAGTATGAATCGGGTGCGGTTTGCTGGAATTGTAGGTATTTCTCATATCGATCTCTCCTTTTAGTAACTGCGGGTGATTACGAGCTTCCCGGGGATATGCTTGGATACATCGTTTCATTGGACTCTCCTTTTGACGGTCTGGTTAGGTGTTTCATCAGCCGTAATTAGAGGATGCAAAGTCGACCACTAAATAGCCACTAAATGAAAGCTAAATAGGCGTAAATAGCTAGAACTTGCCGTGCCTTAAGCATGTGTCAGGGCATGCCAACACAATTTGTCGAAACGTTCTATACTTGCTTTCGTATGCGTTTAGTGACATTTGGGGGCTTGTCTCTGGAAGGCTCGAGCTTCCGCCGCAATAAATCGCTGTTATTGGTTACCTACCTGGCTCTAGAAGGGGCGCGCGACCGTCGTTACATCGCCGAACTTTTTTGGCCCGACGCTGCCGATCACATGAAAAGCCTGACGGTGGCCCTAGCGCAACTGCGCAAAGCAGCGCCCAATGTCATCGAGGCAGATGCAGCACGGGTTTACACCCGCACAGCTACCGACGCTAAACAGCTGTTAGACAAACTCGAAGCAGGTGAGCTTAAGGCGGGTCTCGAGCTTTATCAGGGTGCTTTTTTAGAGGGGATTTTTTTACCCAAGTGGGGCAATGAGCTTGAAGAATGGGTCTACAAAACCCGTGAATTTTTGGCAGCCCAGGTCCGTGAGGCGTGGTTTAAGTTGGCTGACAACGCGCTCAAGACAAGCCATATTCGCCAAGCCAGTCGATGTGCTGAAGCTGGTCTTTTGGTGGCTGGCGCGCCCTTTGTAGAGCCGCAGCGATTGCCCTGGCTGTACGCGGTGTTGTTAGCCGGTGAGAGCCTGCACGTAGCTAATGTTCTCGAAGAAGCACAGGGGTTTGATGTCCCTTTAGTTAAGACTAAAGCTGAGGCCCTCGAGCAGTTGCGCGCTAGCTATCCCCACGAACCGCAGGTGCGGGGCCAGGTCCGCGAAGCGGCCACGACACCATTTCGCAATACCAGTTTTGTAGGGCGTGATCTCGAGCTGACCGATATTACCAACGTTCTATCACGTCAAACCAGGCCACTGGTGACGCTGGTTGGCCCCGGTGGCGTGGGCAAAACCCGCCTTGCGATGCAAGTTGCCAAAGAGCAACGCAAGCACGCGCTGTTTGAAACCATTTACATTGCCTTCCTCGAAAACTTAGACCGGGCGGATGCCTTTCTCAGCTGCTTAATTGAGGCTCTCGGGCTTGAAGCGGATCCCAATAAGGCCCTAGATGTGTTGGTTGAACACATCGGGGCACGTAAGACCTTGCTGGTGTTCGACAATTTTGAACACGTGCTTGATGCCTCACTGTTACTCTCTAACTTATTACAACGCTGCTCGAGCCTAACTATCTTAGTCACCTCACGAGAACGCCTCAACCTGGAGGAAGAAGAGGTGTTCTTGGTTCAAGGGCTTGCCTATCCTGCAGCCTCCTTAAAAGATGGTGTTGGCCTAGAAGAAGCTCAGCGCTACGACGCGGTAAGCCTTTTTGTTGATAGAGCTAAGCAGGCACGTCCTGATTTTCGGTTGCGTGATGATAATTTGGCAGATGTTCTCGAGATTTGTAAGTTGGTAGAGGGTTTGCCGCTTGGGCTCGAGCTAGCCGCTGCGTCGGTTAAGCTCATGCCCTGCCAAGATATTGTGCACGAAATGCAGCAAAGCTTAGAAGTGCTTAGCACATCACTGCGCAATGTTCCTGCACGCCAACGCAGCTTGTACGCCACGATCAATTCCTCTTGGCAGCAGCTAAGTTCTAAGGAGCAGCACCTTTTTAGGTCGCTCTCGGTGTTTCGGGGAGGCTTTAAGCGTGAGGCAGCACAGCAGGTGGCGGGCGCAACCTTGCCTTTACTGGCATCTCTTATTGACAAATCGCTGTTGCGCGTGAGTCCCGCAGGACGCTACAGCTTTCACCCGCTTTTGTACCAGTTTGCTCACGCCAAACTCGCGGCCCAGCCCGACGAGCTTAGGGCCGTACAAGATCTCCACGGAGGCTATTTTATACAACGCCTACACCCCCGGGAAGCCGATCTGACCGAGGATGTTTTGGTGCGCTACCTACAGCATATTGACGACGATTGGGACAACCTCCGCAAGATGTTTCAGTGGAGCCTCAGTAGGGGTGATGACGATGTCCTACTGCGCTGCATTGATGCAGTAGAGCTTTGCTTTGAACGGCGTGGACAAATAACCGAGGGGCTCGAGTACCTGTGCCAAGCGGATGCGCGCGGTACCAATAATCAACGTCTGCAAGGTCGTATTTGGGTGGAGCGGGCTTGGTATCACTTTAAGCTCGAGCAGTACGACCTGAGTCAAGACTATGCGCAGCGGGGCATTGCAGCTCTGCAGCAGCTGCAAGACCATTGGCAGTCCAAAGGGCACAACACTCTGGGGTGTGTAGCCTGGGACCAAAGTGATTTTGTGGCTGCCAAAACCCATATTGAACGCGCTCTGGAGATCGCTAGACAGCACGATGATCTTTTGTCCTGTATTGCCTTACAAAATAATCTGGCGGCGACTCTACAGCAGCTTGGTGACTACGCTACTGCCGTGCACTACTTGCAAGACGCACTGCTGCTGAGTCGTCGGTTGGGAAAATTACACCGAACCGTATTTACCCTGAGTGGACTGGCCGTGATTAAACGTCTGCAGGGGGAGCCTCAGGCGGCTAGAGATATGCTGCTAGAAGCCCTCGAGTTAGCACGGAGCATCGGTGAACACGGTAGGGAAGCCTATTTACTGTTCGATTTAAGCGAAGTGTTTCATGATTTAGGCGATTACACCCAAGCTGAGTCGTTTGCTGACCAAGCTCGGGAGCAAGCACAAACCATCCAACGCCTCACACTCGAGCGCGAAAGTCTGTTGCAGATAGCTAGGTCCAAACTAAAAATGGGACAGGTGACCAGCGCACAAACCCTGTGTTATCAGGTCTTGGCGTTAGCGTGGCAAGCTCAACATGTACTCCTTGTGCTCACAGCGCTATGTACCCTGGCAGAGTGTTACAGCAAACAAGCTAACGTTCAGCAGGCAAGAATGTTGCTGCGTGTGGTGCTGCATCATCCGACGGCCTCTAAACCCTTAATTGACCGCGCGAGACAAATGTACGACGCCTTCTATCTATCATCCGAAAACACACCCATAAAAGATATAAAAGAGCCTGGTGGGCAAGATCTTTCTCTGGATAAAGTTGTACAGGATGTGTTGGCAGTAGCGCCCCAGGTTTAAGGACCGGAGTGGGTGCAAGAGTTTTTTGACGAAACCGGGTAACCAAAATTCCCACGACAAACTCATCAAACACATTCCGGCTAGCTGTGCTCGAGACAGTCAGCGTAATTGCAGAAGGTTACGTAGCCACCTACGGACAAGTCGCCGACCTCATTGAAATAGCGTTTCCACGAGTAACTGCCCCAGGCAGTTGCGCGTGCGACCTAGGGGAGTAGAAATAGACCCACTCAGTGTGGGGGAACTAATCCTGGAACTGCTAAA
>JBCCOX010000171.1:0-8611 GCA_039025155.1 Deinococcota bacterium
CCTGACAAGCTAGGCACACTAAAGATTTTGGCAAGGGAGGTGCAAGATGGAGTTACAGCAAGCAGCTAACGAGTTACTAACACCTTTAGGCTATGAAGTGCTCGAGCTAACCGTATCCGGCCGCGCGAACAAACGCCGGGTGCTGTTGCGCATTGACCGCCTCGACGGCCAAATTGTCTCAATGGATGATGTCACCAACGTCACTGAAGTGTTTAGCTTAGAACTAGATAGGCTCGACCCCTTTGAAGGTGCATATCAGCTCGAGGTTGAATCGCCGGGTCCTAACCGGCCCTTACTTCGTGCTGCACACTTTTTACGCTTTCACGACCTAGATGCCAAAGTGCGCGTGGGCAGTGAGCAGTTTACAGGCAAAATTCGCGCTGTTGAGGATGACGTGGTGACCTTTGAAGTTGCAGGTGACAGCCGCACCATCGCCATTAGTCAGATTGATACTGCCCGCTTAGCAGAATGGCCAGAAGAACCACGCTAGGCATTATCAAGTTACTAGGCATCATCAAGTTAGATGCTGTTAACAGTTGTTAGTAAGCCTATGAAAGTATTCGCTAGTTGACATTAAAACGACGGTCGAGACCTTGCCTAAAGAGTCAAAGCCTAAAGAGTCAAAGCCTAAAGAGTCAAAGCCTGAAGGGTCAACGCCTGAAAGATCAGTATTACTCAAGTCAGCAGTACGAAGTGAGATAAAACTATGAACAGAGAATTTATTGAAGCCCTTGACCAACTTGCGCTCGAGCGCAACCTCGACAAAAGCCAGCTTTTGCACGACTTTGAAGACGCGCTCGAGCAAGCCTATGAACGCAATGTAGAACAAGGTAAACACATCGAGGTAGACGTTGACCCGGCTACCGGCGAAATAGAAGTGCTCGTCATCAAGCGAGTTGTCGAAGAGGTTGAAGACGACGACAAAGAGATGAGCCTCGAAGACGCTTTAGAGCTTGATCAAGACATTGAAGTTGGCATGGAGATGGAATTTCCGGTAGACCCGGGTAGGTTTACCCGCATTGCCGTGCAAACCACCAAGCAGGTCATCACCCAAAAAATCCGCGAAGCTGAGCGCGGCTTAGTCTTTGAAGAATACAAAGACCGCGCAGGTGATGTGATTACTGCCATTGTTTCACGGGTGGACAACAAGCGCAACGTGTTTATTGATTTGGGCCGTGGGGAAGCCATCATGCCACCCAAAGAGCAGATTCCAGGCGAGCGCTACATGGTGGGCATGCGCCTTAAGGTGTATATCGTTAAAGTGGAACGTTCCAACCGTGGGCCGAGCATCTTAGTCTCGCGGGCAGCACCGGAGTTGCTCGAGTACTTGATGCGCCAAGAAATTCCCGAAGTCTCCGACGGCACTGTGGAACTCAAAGCTGTCGCCCGCGAAGCGGGGCAACGTTCTAAGGTGGCTGTGGTGAGCGCCAACCCCAACGTTGATCCCATCGGTGCCTGCATTGGTCACCGGGGTAGCCGCATTCAAGCGGTTACCAGCGAACTGCAACGCGAGCGGGTGGACATCATTTTGTGGGACCCCAACCCGCGCGAGTTTATTCGTAATGCTTTGTCACCTGCCAAGGTGGGCAGCATCACCGTAGAAGGTGAGGAACCCGAAGCCAAAATTAACGTGGCGAATGATCAGCTTTCGCTAGCCATTGGCAAAGGTGGGCAAAACGTGCGCTTAGCTGCCAAGCTGACCAGCTACAAAATTGACCTCGTGGCGTCAGAGCATGCGTCTGATCTAGATGCTGCTTTACAAGCTGCCGCCTCTCAACCAGATGACGCGCCCGTTGCTGACGAAAGTAAGCGGGCTGCGTTTGACGCGCTCTTTAGCAGTACTCCAGCTGAAGAAGCTAATGGTGCAGCCAGCAGTCAAGGTGAAGGCAGTCAAAGTGAAAGCAGTGAAGATGACAGCAGCCCAGATGTGGCTGAGGAGACCCCACCAGAAGCGGAGGCAGATGCCTAAAATGGCGACACCACAGGCGGCACACGTGACACGCGCAGCACCTGCTAATGAGCAAGTGCTACACCAGCAGGCGCGGCGTCACGTGCCGTTACGGCGTTGTGTGGTTTGCCGGAAGCAGCGCCCACAAGCTGAGCTAGTGCGCTTATACCGTGATACTGAGGGACAATGGCAACTTGACCTCGAGTGCAACGCAGGCAGGCGCGGGGCGTGGTTATGCGCTGCCAAAGAAGGTGGACAACCTGCCTGTATAGGTGCATCAGCTAAACCCCTCCAACGATTTTTTAGAGGGCAAGCGCAGCGCGTTTATGACATGTTACAGACGGACGTATTAAAGGCTACTGATGTATTGGAACCTGCTGATGTTTCGGGAACTAAAGCGTTACAGGCTGAGGTTGGCAATCTTGACAGTGAATCTCCCTAAGGATGTTGTTGATACGTGCGTTGGTTAAGAACAAGACTACAAAATCTAGGTGTGGTTAGAATGTAATGCATTTGCTGGTGGGCTGGTACATATCTCAACCTAAGCCAGCTATTAAACCTAGCTATTAAACCTATCTGTGCTGCGTCAGAAGACGCACACCTGTAAATCTGTCCAACGATAGCAAGCTAGTCCTAGCGAGCTTATGAAGTAAGCAAAACGATGTTATACAAGATGTTATACAACATGATCTAAACAGGACACCTAGATGCGGGAGGGGTGAATGTCCGAAAAAATCAGAATTTATCAACTTGCCAAAGACCTTGGCATTGAAACCAAAGAGATGCTTACGCACCTCGATGAGATGGGCGTTGAATACAAATCTCACTCGAGCACCATTGACCTAGAAACCGCTGACACCATCCGCCAGCTTGTTGAAGATAGCCAAGCTGAACAAGAAGCTGAGCAAGCTGAAGCAGACGCCAAAGCAGCTTACGATGCCCTGCCTAGCCGCGCGCCTGTTGTGACCGTGATGGGCCATGTTGACCACGGTAAAACTACCCTGCTAGACACCCTGCGCAAAACTCGCGTGGCCGAGCGCGAAGCAGGCGGCATCACCCAGCATATTGGCGCGTACCAAGTTGAAACAGGCCAAGGGCTCATCACCTTTTTAGATACCCCCGGTCACGAAGCCTTTACCAGCATTCGCCAGCGTGGGGCTAGCGCTACCGACATAGTCATCATTGTGGTCGCTGCCGACGACAGCATCATGCCGCAAACGCGCGAGGCCATCGCCCACGCCAAAGCTGCTAATGTCCCCATTATTGTGGCCATCAACAAAATTGACTTACCCCAAGCCAATGTGGACAAAGTCAAACAAGACCTCATGCAGGTGGAGCTTGTTCCCGAAGACTACGGCGGTGAGACCATCACCGTGCCTATTAGTGCCAAAGAAGGTGACGGGCTAGACGAGCTTTTAGAGATGATTTCACTTGTTGCTGAGCTGGAGGACTTCCGTGCAGACGCCAGCGGGCAAGCCGAGGGTGTCATCATCGAGTCCATCTTGGACAAACGCGCAGGCGTGCTCGCCACCCTGCTGGTGCAAGAAGGCACGTTAAATGTTGCCGACTACATTGTTTCTGGGGAGGCTTGGGCCAAAGTGCGCAGGCTAACCGACTACGCCGGTAAACAACTCGATGACGCAGGACCGTCTGTCCCAGTGCAAGTGCTTGGCTTCAGCGACCAACCCTCCGCAGGCGACCAAGTTGTCGCCGTGAGTGATGAGCAAAGCGCTAAAGATATCGTCGGCGCGCGCATTGCTGAACGCGAAGCAGAAGAACGCGAAACCATCGGGCGAAAAGGTGTAACGTTAGCTGACCTATTTGGCAAACAAAAAACCGTTACTATCAACTTAATTTTGCGGGCAGACACGCAAGGCTCCCTAGAAGCCATCAAAGGTGTCCTTGCCAGAGAAGCCGAAACCACCGACGAAGTGGATTTAAATATCATGCTAGATGCCGTCGGCGCACCCACGGAGTCCGATTTGCTGCTTGCCAGCACGGCAGATGCCACTGTGATTAGCTTTGGGGTGAATCCGGCTGGAAGCGTGAAAAAAGCGGCTGAGCGGCAAGGTATTTCGCTCAAAACCTACAAGATTATCTACAACCTCATCGAAGACGTGCAACGCATGATTCGCGGTCAAATTGAACCTGAGTACGAAGAACAGGTTATCGGCCACGCTGAAGTGCGCATGGTCATCAAAGTGCCCCGCTCAGGCAACATTGCCGGGTCGTATGTCACCGACGGTGTCATCCGCCGCAATGCCAAAGCCCGCCTCATGCGCGGCGGCAAAGAAGCTTACAAAGGTAGTGTCTCGCAGTTGCGCCGTTTCAAAGACGACGTGCGCGAGGTTGCCAGTGGCTTTGAGTGCGGCATCAACTTACAAAACTACGACAACGTGCAAGAAGGTGACATCATTGAGTGTTATGAAATGGTGGAGGTTTCTGTCGTTTAAATAGGTATTCTCTAGGCGGACACGCCAGATACCTGCTTATATTTTTACTGATAAAGCTTACTGAGAGGTTGACACAAGGTCAGCCTCTTTTTTAGTTGAAAAGAATGTGTGCTATCGCAAAGACGACAAAAAGTGCTACAAGTATAGCAAAAATAATTAAGAGAAGAGGGGACGAAAAAAACATTGAAATCAAAAAATTCCTAAAAAAGGGAAAGACAAGAACTCCAATCAATAAAACTGCTATGGTTGTTTCGACAGTTGTGAGATTAATGTATTTTGTTGTCGTTTTCCATAAGCCTTGAAAAGTGCTAATATGACTATTTTGTTGATTAAGCCCATCTGCTGTTTTTGGCACATCTTTTTGTTGGAAACCTGACAACTGAGTTTGATTTTCGTTTTTATCAATTGTAGTACCTAAATTTTGAACATCAAGAGCTTGTTGACTGCTGTTTACTAAGTCAGCATTCCTTTTTTGGTAGCTGTTGAGTAGCATTCTAGATGCTAGCCTCAACGCTAATATTAGTACTATGGGCAAAATGGTCAAGGGTAAGCCTACAAGACCGAAGATTATTCCGAATAATCCTCCACCTACAGGAGAACGATCAGCTAGCCCCCCAAAAAATAAAAGGCCAAGAAATAAAAGGAGTAAAATTGTAATCAAGATAAGTAGATTACTCAAAAAAAATGTTTGCTAACGTTTTCATGATTACCTACATTCACAAGACGAAGCAATACAAAAGTTGGTGTGTCAGTCTCTTTTCGCTGATATTGGACTTAGGTATTTATGGACTGTTACATCCGTGACAAAAGTTATGCTAACATCGCACGGAAAAAATATCATTCAGAAATTTGAGGTACGTTTATGCAGACAATTCTTGGTGCAGGCGGAGCCATTGGTATTGAACTCGCCAAAGCTTTACCGAAGTACACAGATGACATTCGTTTGGTAAGCCGTAACCCCGTAGCTGTTAACGCCAATGACACCCTACTTGCTGCCGACCTAACCCAAGCTGATGACGCCCACCAAGCTATAGCAGGGTCAGAGGTTGTTTATATCACGGTGGGGTTTGTCTACTCCACCCAGCTTTGGCGTGAGATTTGGCCTGCCTTGATGGAAAACGTAATTAATGCTTGTAAAACACATGGGGCTAAACTTGTCTTTTTTGATAACGTTTACATATATGACCCCACGCACATTCCGCACATGACGGAAGATACACCCGTAGCGCCTACAAGTAACAAAGGTAAAGTGCGCGAACAAATTGCTGAGATGCTCTTAACTGCCCATGAACGTGGTGAGATTCAAGAGGTGATTGCTCGGGCCGCTGGCTTCTACGGGCCCAGCATTCAAGCCACAAGCGTGCTGACTGAACTTGCATTTAAACCACTTGCCGCAGGCTATAGTGAATCTCATTCACCACCTCTTGCATACTTTTAGCAACCGCACGACCTAATGATACACTTCTGGCTCGAGCCCATCCTCATAACCTCTACTGCATCTTTACAGCCGCAACCTGCTCACCTGCAAACGACAACACAAACCCATCAGTGATGTCTTCACCTGTAAACGCGAGCCTCGAGCCGTCGTCGAAGACAAACTCACCTGTTAGCGTTGGGGTCAGTTGGCGCGGGGCTTGGGACTCGAGCTGGTAGTACAACGCACCCGCTTGCAAACTAATGCTCACCACCCGCCCAGACGCAAGCTCATACTTACCAACGTAATCAGCTAGCTCGTCTGGGGCAAGTTCCGTCACAATATCTGCTGTGGGTAACACGTAGTCGCCATCATTCAAAATTGCCACAATGTCGGTCGCAATTTGCACCACGGGCGTTTCAGCAACATTGCTCTGCAGCAAGATCAGCGTTGCATCTGGCAACCGTAGCCACATGGTGCGGTAACTGCTAGCTACGCCACCGCCAGAATGCCCATAAGCTTTGCCCACAAAAAGCTCAAACAACACGCCACTACGCACCGCCCAGCCGTAACCATAGGCATTAAATGGGCCGTTGTTCACAGGAAGGTTGATGATGGGATCAGTCATGGTGTTAAACAAACGCGCAGTTAGCACCGTGTGATTCTCGAGTGCGCGGTACCAAGTGTACAAATCACCCACGGTGCTATACGCGCCACTTGCACCAATCGCAAACGGCAAACTTAGGGTTTCACCGGGAGTTAGATTGCGACCGTCCCAGTGATAGCCTTGGGCAAGCCTGCTGGCAATGTCATCTGAAATGCTGGTAGCGGTGCTGTAGCCTCTATTGGTCATACCTAGAGGTGTGAAAAAGGTTTGCTCGAGAAACACCTCATAGGGTGTACCGGAGACACGGCTAACAATTTCTGTGGCGAGTGCGTACCCCGACTGATTGTAGGCATACTGCTCACCCGGTGCAAAGCTAGTGGGTTCATCGGCGATCAGTTGGATGAGGTTGGGCATCGATACTGCGCCATAATCATCTGCCAGCCTTGCCATGTTGCCGTCAAGGTTAATCACAAAGTCGTAGATACCCGAACTGTGCGATAACAACATGCTAACGGTGATGTTTTCGCCATTAGGAAAGTCTGGCAAAAAGGTGCTGATGGGGTCGGTGACATCCAGTAAGCCTCGCTCTTGCAACTTCAAAATAGCTGCGGCGGTAAATTGTTTAGTTAGTGAATCAATAGGAAAGATAGTCGCGAGCGTATTGGGCGTATTTTCCTCAACATTAGCAAGTCCGTAAGCACCCTGAAACAAAATAGTATCAGCCTGAGCAATCAGGACGTTACCCATGAAGCGGTTGACGGTTGTCTGTGCTTGTAAGTAGGTATCTAACGCATCAACAAGCTCGTCGTCCTGTGCGGTAGTTAATGGCATCATCAGCACACAAAACAAGACGAGTAAGGTTTGTAGGTTCAATAAGCGTTTAACTTGATTGTTCATGAGTCACCTTGACATCACTTCAAGAGTCTGTCTTGTTCTAGCTTGGAACAAGGTTAGGTGATTATCAAGGGCTGAATATACTTAATAAACTTAAACGACGCAGCGCACGCGCACCACACTTTGCTGGCTCGAGCGGCCCGCATTATCCAATAGCCGAATCCCTAGCACCACATCATAATTTTCAGTCACAGGTCCACGCCACACACAGCGATAACGAATCCGCGTGCTGTTGCTTTCAATCGACACTCGCTGACTGGCATTGCGACAGGTTGCACCTTCGGGGCAGCGTACGTGTTGTACATCTATGCTCAAAGGCGGCGTGGGGTTACCTTGCCAAAACACGGTCAACGTTCCGGGCACGTTGTTGATGATGATTTCTGGCGGAATGCTAATGGCGGCAATTTCAAACGGGGGCGGTGAAACCACAACTGTTGTGCCACTGCGTGGCGCACAACTTGCTGACATCAGCATAAAAAATGAGGTGATAACAACTTTGTAAGCTCGAGTCATAGGGCAAGTCTAGCACGTATGTATTTGCGCTTATCCGCCCGTTCATGCGTACCAGCGCGGTATACTCACGCTTATGCAACACCAACTAGTGAATCCTAATGGACAACCGCAGGTGCTACCGTGAGTGATGGTGTCAAGATACTTCCCAAAGGGCTCGAGGCGTTTACCCACAAGGTCTTAACACAACTCGGCAGTACCCCCCATGAAGCTGAGGTGGTTGCCGACCACTTGGTACGCGCCAACCTCACTGGCCACGATAGCCACGGTGTCGGGCTTTTGCCAACCTACGTGCGCCATTTGCAGGAGGGCCTTGCGTTTCCCAACCGCCCGATGAAGGTTGTGCAGGATGCAGGCAGCATTTTAATGATGGACGGGCAGCGTGGGTTTGGGCAGCGCATCGCCAAAGAAGCCATGGAACTGGCACTTGGCCGTGCTAAGCAACTTGGCCTTGTGGCCATGACCTTGCGCAACGCCCATCACATAGGTCGCATCGGCACCTACGGTGAGCAGAGTTTGGCGGCAGGGCTTATCTCATTACACTTTGTCAACGTGACCGATCACCCGCCGGTGGTTGCACCCTTTGGCGGTAGTGACGCGCGTATGGTTACGAACCCTGTTTGTGTGGCGATTTCAGGGGAGACGCCTGTGCTTTTGGATATGGCGACGAGTGCGATTGCATTGGGGAAAGCTCGGGTGGCCATGAACAGCGGCGTTCCTACGCCAGAAGGCAGCATCATTGACGCACAGGGCAAACCGACGACCAACCCCAACGTCATGTTCAC
>JBCCOX010000172.1:0-8598 GCA_039025155.1 Deinococcota bacterium
AAATCCGGTTGATTCTCGAAGAATCAACCCCTGCCAGAGCAGGTAGGATAAGTTACGGAATCCGTGGTGGACGTAATGATGCCTTTAGGCATTATTCGGGATACAAGCGGATTCCGTATTAAGCACGGAGCATTATCATGAAAAAGACTGGACTTTTACATGCAGAGTTGTCTCGAGTCATCGCCAGCATGGGACACCTAGACACGCTGGTTATTGGGGATGCCGGCTTGCCTGTACCCAAGGGTGTTCTGGTGATTGACTTAGCCCTAAAGCGAGGTGTGCCGGGGTTTTTGGAAACGCTCGAGGTTGTTCTCAGTGAGCTCGAGGTACAAGATGCCATCATCGCAAGCGAACAAGCGCCCCTTTCTGCTGAGATTCACGCCGCCTTTACCAGCTTTTGGAACGCGCGCACGCCGGTTCAGGAAATTCCCCACGAGGAGTTCAAAGTACGTACAAGAGATGCCAAAGCCGTGGTACGAACGGGGGAGTTTACGCCCTATAGCAACGTGATTTTAGTTGCTGGAGTCGTATTTTAAGGCAAGACTTAGGCAACCCAAGTTCAGGGTTAATGTACGTCAGGGACGTGCTTTGTGTGACTATCAGAAAAAGCATATCCTGAAATATGTCAAACATAACCTATGTGGGCTAGATGATGCTTGTTCAAGTGTTAATGGTTTCTACGGCTATATCATGACGTGTGTCAGAGACGCATTCCTGATTGCTTAGAAACGTTGAACTCAGGTTGGATAGCTCAGGTTGGATAGCAATGTCTTCTGCATGAAAACTTAGTCAGGATGATGCTAGGTTGGTGCTAATTGCTAAGGCGCTTCAAATGCTCTTGAATCACCTGTGACCAGCCCAACGGGCCCACTGCAGAGACACAGCAGATGTCGGCATCACCTGTGCTAATCCATGTTTTGTCGGGTTTTTGGACAAGGTAGCCCGCGTCAACCTCAGTAAGCATGGCGAGGTCGTTGGCACCATCACCTAGACCGATGCTGTAAACGCTGCCGTACTGCTGATTAAATAGCTCGAGCAACCGCCTCACCGCTAGGCCCTTGTTAGCACCTTGCCCGGTAATGGTGTAAAAACGGCTACCTCGAACGCAGTCCAGCCCAACCCCAGCCAGACGTACTTGAAGTGTATGAAGAACGTCTACGGGCGCATCAGTAACTAAAATAGTCTCACTGTAGTCACGTTGGGACGCTCGAGCTGCCGCATCCTTAGCTAACCCCGTAATCTTGCAAATATCTTCTAGGCTGAGGTTGTCATAGCCAAGACAGCTACATCCCAAAGCATCACAGGCTTGCCGAAGTTGCTCACGAATGACCTCAACCTGGCAACCCAACTCGATGATATACGCGCTGTCATCCTCAGCATCAACATTAAATGGAAACTCAAAATAACCTTTGGGAATGACGATGGCGCTGCCGTTTTCGACGATGCAAGGCGCATGTAAATCTAAACGACGTTGATAATGTCGCTGTTCTGTCCGGGTTTTAGACGAACAAAAGATGACCTGGACGCCTGCAGCTAGGGCGGCTCGAGCTGTATCCTCCGCTAGGGTGAGGCTGTAACTTTCAAGCTCGAGCAGCGTCCCGTCTAAATCTGTAACAATGACATCCATCAAAATTTAGAAGCGTGCCTCGTGTCTAGCTTGCGCCAGTGTTAATCGCCAGCGTTAATCTGCTGGCAGGGCTGCCATCGGGCCAGCAGGACTCACGTCAGTAGGGCCAGCTTGCAAAGGCTCCGTTGCTAGTCTGTCTTGGCTTGCGCTTGGCTGAGGTGATGCGTGTTGTACTACTGTGCGTGTTGGGTAGGTTGGTTTAGCGGGCACATAATCAAGGGTATCTGTCTGGCGTACCATCCCATGAGGTTCAAAAAACGCACTATAGGCGTTGTCAGCAACGTCATTTACAAAACTTGTGAGGTTGACCTTAGACAGCGCTGGGTAGTAGGTTGTTTTGGGTAAGTCTGCTTGCGCATCAAGAAGTCCGCGCTGACGCAAGTCAGCCAAAATATCTGCTTTGAGTGACTCACTGCTTACCTCTGAATGATAGATGACCTGAAGTGCCGCATAGATCATCTGATTAACGTGTTCCGTGCCTTTTTCCGCGTGTAAGTGTGGGTTGCGCGATTCAATTTGGAACACTTCGACCGGGTGCTGCACATTGTCACGAGTGAGTTTTTCAGCTACGCCGCCAAATTTTTCCATCAGGTACAACAGGTGATAAGGTTCCACCGAATAGCCCGACGAGTAAACCATGGATTCAGCCAGTTCGGTGGTCATGGCGTGCTCACCTGCGTTACCTGTGCGAATCACATCTGTCTCAAAGCCAGTGTAGTGGCTGAGCAGTTGGTTCATGTAGCGGTTGGTAACCACCGAGGTGCGTCCAAACTTGGCAAAAAAGAGCTTGTCGTCAACAATTTTGGGTTTGCTATGCCACGCGATGCGCACCATAGCGTGGTCAGATTTGCTGAGCGCAAAGCCAGCCGAGTAAATTCGCACGTACTCGAGCACGGCCCCCGGAAAATAGTTATCTGCATCAATAAAGCCCAAGTATTTACGCCCAGTTAAGCGGGCCAGCAGCGTGCCCATAATCATGCCTTCTGCTTTGCCGTTGCGCACACGTCCGTCGTCGCCAAGCAGTTCAGGGTAGCCAGCCCGCGCTAGTGCGGTGGCAAACTGTTCATCTTTTTGGTGAACCAGCATAATTTTTTTGCCAGTGTAATCACAAAAGTTTTTGATGGCTTCTTGTTCAATTGAAAAACGGTCAACGGGGTCACGGCTGCTATTGGACACAATGATAATGAGACACTGGCTAGGAATGCCGTAGAGGACGCCCTGTAACAATTTAAGCTGCTCACCTTTCATGGGCACGACAATGACCATGTCTTGCTCAATACTGTGAAGGTGTTCGTAGGTTAGCTGCTTAATGACACCTTGATCTGCTGTATCAACATCACAACTAAGGCCAGCGTCTAGCTCAAACACCTTTTGAACGCCATAGAATAAATTTGCACCAAAGCGTTCCATGTCACGAGGTACCTCGAGTCTCATATGTCACCTCCAGTGGGATTTTATACATTTATGCAACCATGATCGTATACGTGCTGAATCCATGATTCCAACGGTGTGGAATCAATAAACCTAACGCTACTTAAGGGGTGTCACGTAGATAGTAGGGTGTTCAGCGAGATGCTTTAGAGCTACATCTGTGCTGTAAGCCCGTCTATATCTATTAGTTAAGACATCATCCCAGACATGGTTTTGCAAGCTTTGTAAACCTGTGGGTAGGGCATCTTAGTTAAACTTGTTAATTAAACGTAGGTGACGACAGCCCCCTAAGGTGTCACCCAATAAAATCTGTCTAGGCTTGCACTTGTTGAAGCTTAGAATGCAGATATGTTGATGCCCAACCTGTATTAAAGTTGCAGTGCATAGCTACTAGATTCAATTTAGTGAGCAATCGCGTAGCTGATTAAGTATACACAATCACCCTGGGTAATTGTATCTTTACAGATACGTGTTTTAGCTCACGTTGTGATAAGGTGCAAGATAATCCTTAAACAAACTGACCTATCAATAGACCAGAAAATCTCCATCCATATTTGAACAGCATGTGTCTAACAAATAAAAAGAGCACCTGTATTAGGTGCTCTGAGTAGAGACGAAGTTTTTATGTTGATTATTGGCAATGAACCTGCCCACTTAGGTTTAGGAGTGCGCCGCTTTCATCGTATAAAAGTGCGGATAGATAGACGCTATTACCGCGAACGTCTACACTGCCTTCTTGACCTTGGAATGTGCGAACTGCTTGACCGTTTGCATCTAAGAGTGAAAGCTCGAGACTCGCTTGTGGCCAACTCAAATTGTAGTATGCATTGGTCATTGCCGATATGGGTGTAAAGCTTAGGCGAAGTGGCAGGCTAACGCTAGCGTAGTCATCTACTGTATTAGTAATAGTGATACCAGTGTCACTGCAACGTGCGCTCACTGAGCTAAGCCCGGTTACGCTGCCGCTCAAAAACAATTCTGAAGCTGGTGCGTAAGCCGCTGATGCTACAGGTGAGCTACTATTAGGTAAGTTGCTGAGTGACCACAGTAAGCCTAGTATAAAGAGGACCAAGATGACAAGTGTCGGATAGCCTTGACCACCTTGATAAGGTGCGCGAGCGGGTGTGTTCGCGCGGCGGGAAGAACCCGGTGTGACGTAAGAGCTTAGATACGTGCCGAGGTTGTGATGTTTCTCGAGCATGAGTGCCACCTTTCTGCGTGCAACCTGTTAAAGTTCCTCAAGGTATGAACTTGAGGTGCGCGAACATGCTGAGGGTGGTCGTGCCACCGTCAGATCATGGAACGGGTTACACGAAGCGCGTGCAGGAGTAGATCTAGCAAGATAGCCTGCAGCGCATCTGGCACTTAGCCTAGAGCTTTTGTATACAACATACAAAAGAAGCTGGCGATGGTTGAAGCGGCATCTATCGAACTTTTGGATAGATAGTTGTGACGCAAGCCTTTAGACTAATGTTATGAAGCTGCAGCAGCTTAGAGCGTTTGTCAAAGTGTTAGAGTCGGGGAGTTTTTCAGAGGCTGCCCTCGAGCTTGGCATTTCACAATCCACGCTTAGCTATACCATCGGTGAGTTAGAACGTGAACTTGGCATCAAACTGTTTGAACGCGGGCGTTTTGGAGCGGTTGCCACCGACGCTGGCAGAGCTATTGAAAGCCACGTGCGCACCATGTTGCGTTTTGAAAACGCTATCTTTCAGGAAGCCAGTCTGGCTAAAGCCAGCATTGAAGGTTACTTGCGAGTTGCGACCTTTCGCAGTGTTGCCAGTCAAATTTTACCGAGCATTATGGCCGCATTTAAACGTCAGTTTCCAGATTTGGTGCTTGAACTGATCGAAATGGAGTGCGGACGTGACGCACTCAAACAAGCCCTTGACCGCGGCCACTGCGATGTTGCTGTCAGCCAAGTTTCTGAAGATGAGCTGGACATAGAAGATAACACCTTGCACTGGGAGCTGATGCGGGAATCTTACGTGGCCATTTTGCCCAAGTCGCAAGCTGCTAAGCTCGAGGCAACCACAGCCGCGTTGCGCGCAGCTTATCCAGAACAAGCTCGAGCAGAACAGGCTGATTACGCTATAAGTTGGCGGCAACTTACGGACTACGCGCCCATTATGCACGGCGGGCACAACTGTGGTGAGCTTATTCAAGCGCGGCTCGAGCGCGCCCTTGTCACCGTACCTGCCATTCAACTTGTCCGCGATGACTTTACCTCTATGGAACTTTCCGCACAGGGGTTGGGGGTTAGTGTTATGCCAAGGCTAGCAAGTTACCCCCTGCACGACGGTGTCATTCGGGTTGACATTGTGGAGCCCCTGCGCCGTGTTATTGAGGTCTTGCTATTACCTAGCAGCTTAAAAATCCCCGCTGCGCGGTTGCTGCTTAACGCACTTAAACAACGCTTCCCAGAAAGTAGCTTGCCTACGTTTAACGTACGACAGCCGGTCAAAGTAGAGCCGCTAACGAATAACGAGGCAGTGAGCTACAGGCGTTTCATCAACTGAGGGCAATTTATTAACTGAGGGTAATTGAGCCACAGCACGCGCCAAAACCCTCTACAATTAAGGCATGTCCACTCACAACACGCCTACTCAGCTCGACTCTAAAGGCCATACGAAGGGTCACAATCAAAATCACAGGGGTATTCGTATTGGCTATGGTGAAGATGCTCACAAGCTTACCGAAGGGCGTTCCCTCGTTGTTGCGGGTGTTCGCATTCCAGAAAGCCCGCGCGGTGCTCTTGCCCACAGTGACGGCGACGTGGTGCTACATGCGCTAGCAGATGCCTTGTTATCTGCGTTTGCTCTGGGGGATATTGGCCAGTACTTTCCCCCGTCTGATCCAAAATGGCGTGATATGGACAGTCAAGACATTGTTCAAGCTGTCAAGAGCATTATTGTAGAGAAGTCTTACGCATTAGACATTAGCAATGTGGCTATTGTAGTCACTTTAGACGTACCAAAGCTGGGTAAGCATCGATCTTTGTTACAGTCAAGTCTGATGACCCTTTTAGAATTGCCAGAAGATGCTATCGGTATTACCTTCAAAACAAGTGAGGGACTAGCACCTGACCACATTCAGGCTCGAGTGAGTTTACTTGCCTACACCAAAACCCTATAGCAATCACACGATAAGAAGGTAGACCATAAGCATTAGTGATGGTGCTGATGACAACGCTGTCATTGACCTAACCATAGGGTGTAATTGAGATAATCTCCCTCACTATCAGTACAACCTTAAGTAACCTAAGTTCGATGTTTCCAAATAATCAGAAATGCGTCACTGACACATATAGTGGTGTAGCTATAAAAACCATCAGCTCTTGAACGAGCAGCATTTAGGCTATATAGGCTTATGTTTGACGTATTTCAGAACATAATTTCTCCGATAGCCACGCAAGACATGTCTCTGACACACATTAACTCCGAACTCAGGTTAAGTACAACCTTGCACGTTGATGACCTGTAACAGCATCTCGTAAAATTTTTAAGATAACGCCAATGAAAAAAGGCTACTTTAGGTAGCCTCAGTTAATCATCGTAAGTTGAAGGTTATATCAATATTAAGCTTTATTCCGGGTGGGCAACGCGCCATTCAGCGGTAAATTGAAATAACAAATCTTCGGCAATAGGCACTAAGCGTGCTTCTAAGCTTTCGCCTTCGGGTGTTATCCCGTAGGTGACACGACGCCACAAGTCAACGGGCGCTGGGTAGTTACGGCGGCTGTAGTCAGTTGCACTAAGTTGAACATAATAACTGCGGTCAGTATCAAAAAATACATCTAAAATAAGAACGGAACGAAAACTACTGCAATCAGGGTATTCGTCATACTCAATTTCTTCAATGAGCATGACATTGCGAAGGCTACCAAGTAAACTCTCAGTCACACCGCTACCCATGCCGGCTGGGCGCACCACAACACTTTGTAAGTCTTCGCTAGGATCGAGTGCAAGGCAGAGTTCGCGGCTAACCAGATTGAGAACGCGGCTTTGCGCTGCTGCTGATGATATGAGCCCAAGCAGTAGGGCCAAGCTGATGGTGAGAAATAGAAGCTTGTTCACTTATTCCCTCCCAATAAGTACTTTAAGCAAAAATGAGGGTAGGCACAGTAACCTACCCTTAATGGTATGAAGCCGCTTAGCAAAGTGCGCGTACAATGTCATCATCAAGATAACCAATCAATGGGGTGTGAAAGGTGTGCAAGGACATTGGTTTGGCAGGACTGTCCTCAGCCGTATCGTAGACAGGGACAAAACTGAGGACAGGAGCCATAACAGCGCAGGAGCATGACTTCAAAGGCGGAACATAATCCCTGCACCAATGAGGGTGTAGGGGTTGTCGTAGATGTTGATAACAGGTTCGTCGCCCAAGTAGTAATCAAGACCAACTTCAACAAACGCACTTAAATCGCCTGTAAAGTTGTACTCAGCACCAACTAGACCGCCGACAAAAGCACCTTCATAAGCGTAGTTACAGTCGTAAGGATTAAACTGATACCCACCACCAGCGCCTACGTAGGCATTGAGGGTTTCGTTGCCAAAGCGGTAGAGTAAGTGTCCACCCACGGCAATAGTGCCTTCGTCTAAGTAGGACTGACGACCGTAGTCTATAAATCCGCGTACCCCAATGCTAGGTGAAAGGAGACCATCATAACCACCAACAATACGAATGATCGGTGATTCAAAGGTGTCGCTCATGCCAGCTAAGCCAACATAAAGACCTTGGGGTAGCCCCGGTGGAATATCAATGTCAAAGTCAGCTTCGTTGGGGCCTGTGCTGGTACCCGTAGGCATAGGGAGTGCTGCAGGTCCGGGTGGTCCAGCAGGTCCGGGTGGTCCGGGTGGTCCGGGTGGTCCAACCTGAGGTTGCCGTGCTTCAAGTGCGCGAATACGCGCTTCGTGGTCGTCGGCAATGTCCTCGAGGGCGGCCACGCGCGGTTCTAAGTCATCTAGCCTAGCTCGCAAGTCGTCAATTTGATCTTGCAAACCATCAACCAGGCCGTACAGGTCATCAATCGCAGCACGCAGATCATCTAGGTCGTTATAGATTGCTGTGATGTCTTCACCAAAAAGGCGAATGAGGCGCGCAATGATGATGGCAGCCTCGTAGCGTGTGAGGTTAGCACGTCCATCAAAGAGACCATTGGTACGTCCAACAATGACACCGGAACGCACAGCGATGCTGACGGCTTCTTCAGCATAGAATCCGGGTGGAATGTCTGGAAAGCGAACGGGTGCTGGATTAAGGGCAGCAACCTGCGCGTGTGCCAAAGGCGACAGCGCAAGCGCCCAAGCCAGCGCTAAGAAAACACGTTTTAAGCGGCTTTGGGTCATACTGACTACGTCCTTTCTGTAACTGCGGGTGTCAGCGCAACACGTTACTGAAAGTACATGGTCAAAGCCCTTCTAGCCCCATAAATTTCTTACACAATGAGAACTAAGTAGGAAACTTCACCTGCTGTTGAAAACGCCACTCTCACGCTAAAAGTGATAATCCTATCAGCCTAAACTATGAATTGGTGAAGG
>JBCCOX010000173.1:0-8593 GCA_039025155.1 Deinococcota bacterium
CCATTCTAGACTTGGTCCGTGAACTCACCCAAACCCGCAACACGGCGGTGCTTTACGTGTCGCACAGTTTGGCCGTGGTGGCCAGTTTGTGCGACCGCGTGGCGGTCATGTACGCGGGTGAACTGGTGGAAGATGCTGGTAGCCAAGACCTCTATGCGGGGCCTTATCACCCGTATACCCAAGCGCTATTAGACAGTGTGCCGCGCCTTGGGCAAGATAAACGCCACGCGCCGCTACGACCTATTCGCGGGCGTTTGCCCGGCTTAGCAAACTTGCCAAGTGGTTGCTTGTTTCAAGCGCGTTGTCCGCTAGCCGTGCCTGCCTGTGACACGCATCCTAAATTGATTCAACTAGACACATCGGCTAGTACGAATGTGCGTTTAAGCCGCTGTGTGCGCGCTCACGAGATTGCCGCTGGTGAGGTCAGTAGCCGCCAAGCAGAAGCAGATGCCGCTGCAACTGCCCCAAACCAAGTGACTGACATTTTAGACGTTGACAACCTCGACAAACGTTTTAGCATGCCGCGCAGTTGGCTCGAGCGCTTGCAGCGTCAACCTCCCAAACACGTTCACGCTGTAGACGACGTGAGCCTTGACCTTGCCACCGGTGAAACCTTGGGACTGGTAGGCGAAAGTGGTAGCGGCAAGTCTACCTTGGCACGTTGTCTGATGGGTTTGTACGACACAAGTTCTGGCCCTATGGACGGCATCATGACCTTAGCTAGTGTGCCGCTAGCAGGTCGCGCGGCTGCTCGCAGTCAAGACACCCTCAAGCGCCTGCAAATGGTCTTTCAAAGTTCAGATGAGGCCCTCAACCCGTATATGACCATTGGTGAGGCCTTGCGCCGTCCGCTTAAACGCTTAGCTGGTTACCGTGGTGAGGCCTTAGACGCCCGCTTACAAACATTGTTAAACGCCGTCAAGTTACCCGTAAGTTACTTAGACCGCTTGCCGCAGCAGCTCTCTGGCGGTGAAAAACAGCGCGTCGCCATTGCCAGAGCGCTGGCTGCTGACCCTGAGGTCGTTATTTTTGATGAGTCCGTGTCGGGGCTAGATGTCTCTGTGCAAGCCGCCATCGTGAACTTACTTAACGACTTGCAGTACGACAAAGCCTATTTGTTTATCTCGCACGATTTGTCGGTGGTGAGCTACTTGGCAGACAAAGTAGCGGTCATGTATTTAGGGCACTTGATGGAGGTTGGTGAGACCGCCGCCGTGCTCAAACCGCCGTATCACCCGTACACCGAAGCGCTCCTCTCAGCAGTGCCGCGTTTGGAAGCTGAACAAGATGCCCTTGACGCTAGTGAGCACGAGATGATTCGGCTCGAGGGCGACGTGCCTAGCCCGCTCAACATTCCCAAAGGTTGCCGCTTCCACAGCCGCTGCCCGCGTATGCTCGGGGATGTCTGCAAAACCACCACCCCACCATGGCAAGAGGTAGACGGGAAGCGCATCCATTGCCACATTCCTGCTGATGAACTCACGGCCATGCAAAGTGATTTAGTCTTACCACCTGAGGTTATTAACTCACCAACGGCGCAAGCTAGTGAGGTGGCCTCATGAGTCGTTACATTGTGCGCCGTTTGGGATTTTTGCTACTTACGCTTTTACTAACATCCATCATTATCTTTACCGTCACCCAACTTTTACCCGGTGACATTGCGCGCATCATTTTGGGGCGTGAAGCAAGTGATACTGCTATTGCTGCGTTGCGCGCAGAGTTGGGCTTAGACAGGCCCGCGCCAATTCAGTACATCACCTGGTTAGGTGGATTTATCGTGGGGGACTGGGGCGAATCTTACGGTACTGGTCAAGCCATTCGTCCGTTGGTGCTCGAGCGTCTCGGTAACTCCCTCATGCTCGCGGCGGTTACCTTGGTCATTGCCGTGCCTATTTCGGTGGCGCTTGGGGTAGTGGCGGGTTTACGTGAAGACAGCTTCCTCGACCACACCATTAGCATTGGTTCGTTATCGGTGGTAGGTTTGCCCGAGTTTGTGACTGGGCTACTGCTGATTCAACTGTTTGCCTTTCGTTTGCGGCTCTTACCAGCCAATTCATCCATTGAGACAGGCGCAAGTTTTATGGAGGCACTGCCGATGCTTATTTTGCCAGCTTTAACCGCTACGCTCGTACTGCTTGCTTACGTGACCCGGCTAACACGTGCTAGCGTCATTGAAGAACTGCGCAAGCCTTACGTGCGCACGGCCGCGCTCAAAGGCATCCCCCGTGGTCGGGTCATTCGCCATCACGTGTTGCGCAACGCTTTACTCCCCACTGTGACGGTGCTGGCCATCAGCGTGGGCTGGCTCATCAGCGGGCTTATTGTGGTAGAAAATGTCTTTAACTATCCCGGTTTTGGGCGCTTACTGACCTTTGCCATTGACCGCCGCGACGTGCCACTCTTGCAGGCGATTAGCTTGGTGACGGTGTTTGGCTTTGCCACAGCCAATCTAGCCGCTGACCTGCTCTATGCCTACCTGAACCCACGGATTCGCTTGAGTTAACAGATATTGTTTCAAAGTACACCCAAAGATGACATCAGCTCACAGGTTATAGCGTTGATGTCATCTTTAGTTTTAGGTGAGGTCATCTTTAATAATGCCATACGGCATCACCACCTAGATTTTGTCGCAACAATGCAGTTTCCCGCAATGTTGCTATCATTAGCATTGTTCAACTTGTTGTGTTCAACAACATCACCCATAGGCTGTCATTGAGATGATTCCTGCTTGCTTGACGCCAACCCTTGCACGTTATACTGAAGTGATTTTTGCGTGGCACAACGTGCCATGCAAAACGCTCGTGAGAGCGTACCCTTAGACGATGTGGACTATGACATTGTTGCTTCGATTTAGTATTAATTGCCTGTAACGGTATCTCGTAAACTTGTTATTCTTAGCAATTCTAGGATGAGTCCCCCTACACTGAGTAGGTCTGTGTAGGCTCGCATAGCTCGCATTTGAAGTTGCGGGGGAAACTCCAAATAGAAATGCTCTCTCTATCAAAATCTATCATCTGTCGAAAAGAGGCATGATGCATTCTTCGGACACGCTTACCCTTGGACTGGCTCAACTAGCGCCAGTCTGGTTAAATCGCACACAAACCTTAGATAAAATGCTCAGCTATGCCCAAGATGCCGCAACACAAAGCTGTGATCTGGTTATTTTTGGAGAAGCGTTACTACCGGGCTATCCGTTCTGGCTCGAGCTAACAGATGGCGCACGCTTTAACAGTAAGGTGCAAAAAGAGATACACGCGCACTATATGGCGAACGCGGTTTGCCTCGAGCAAGGTCACTTAGATTCCTTGTGTACACTTGCCAAGCAGCATCACCTCGCCATGTATGTAGGCATAATTGAACGCCCTTTAGACCGAGGTGGTCACAGCCTCTACTGCTCGCTAGTTTACATTGACGCAGACGGGCATATTGCCTCGGTACACAGAAAGCTCATGCCAACCTACGAAGAACGCCTTAGCTGGTCAATTGGAGATGGTCACGGCTTACAAGTTCACAGCCTCGGTGCGTTTCAGGTGGGCGGGTTGAACTGTTGGGAAAACTGGATGCCGCTGGCTAGGGCTGCGCTGTACGCACTTGGTGAAGACTTACACGTGGCGGTCTGGCCCGGGAGCCAGCGCAATACCGACGACCTCACCCGCTTTATCGCCAAAGAGTCGCGCTCGTTTGTAGTGTCTGTCTCCGGGTTAATGCGGCGCACAGATATTCCAGCTGGAACACCCCATAGTGCCCAAATTATAGATGCAGCGCCAGAGGTACTTGCGAACGGTGGGTCGTGTTTGGCGACACCGGACGGTAGCTGGGTGATTGCACCTTTTATGAATGAAGAAAAGCTGGTGACGGCTACCATTAACCACGCGCAGGTTCGGCAGGAACGGCAAAACTTTGACCCTGCTGGGCACTACGCCCGCCCCGATGTAACCCAGCTCATCGTTAACCGCAAACGACAAAGCACCTTGACATTGCTCGACGGCGACTAGCCAAACGTGCTAACAGTACAGACGATCAGTGCGTGTCAACGTGCGTTATCATCATTAGGTGATGACGCGCTCGAGGCACCTCACCTATCTATTTCTTAGCTGCCTGCTTGTGAGCCTGTTGTGGTTACTCCCAAAACCTGCTCGGGCACAGTCTGACCCCATCCCCAGAGCCCAAGAGGGTGTCCTCAACCTAGCTAACTGGGATTTTGACAGACAAGGAGCTGTGCCGGTTGTCGGGGAGTTTGCGTTTAGTTGGCTCGAGCTTCGTGAACCACAAACACCAGATGTGCGCACTTGGGATTACTACCCAGCCTCGTGGGAAGGCGGCTTTCCGGGCACACCCTATGGTTACGCAAGTTACAAATTAGTGCTCGAGCTGCCGGCTGCGAATACGCTGTACGCGCTGCGTTTTGCCGAAATTGATACTGCCTACAAACTTTGGATAGACGGTGAGCTCGTGCTCGAGGTCGGCGAGGTTGGTACTAGTAGGGATACCAACGTGGCCCGCTACCGACCTAGGGTTGTGCCCTTTCAAAGTAGCTCGAGCCAAGTTGAACTGTTTGTGCAAATTGCTAACTTTCGCTACCCTACCGCACTTTTGCGCCCTAGTACCAGCACGGTCAATGCTAATTTGCAACTTGGTCACTACTCACAAATACGTAATATTCAAACCGCAAACACCTTCCGCCAAATTTTTCTCAATGGCATCCTGGCGGCCATGAGCTTGTATCACACTGCTATTTATATACAGCGCAGAAACCTACCTGTTTTTTTATTTTTTGGTGTGTTTTGTATGTTGCAACTCCTGCGCGATAGTGTCAACGGTATTGTCCTTTTGGCGCTGCTGTTACCACATTTGTCGGTTGAATGGCAGTTAACGCTAGATTACGGGACAACCTACGCCATTGCGCCGCTATTTTTGCTGTACTTGCACACCCTGTTTCCTGACGAGATACGCGGGGGCGTGTTTCGGCTACTGTGCTGGGCATTTGTACCCTTTGTGGTCATCACACTGCTGTTTCCGGTTCGGGTATTTGTGCCTACCTTGCAACCTTTTTTAATTTTGGTGTTAATCACCCTTGTGTATGTTGTGGTCAGCGTGATTCGGGTAGCGCTGCGGCGGCGTGAAGGGGCAAATTACATTGTTGTGGGTGTTTTGGCAATGGCGTTTGCAGTTTTGCTTGACAGTTTGTTTATTTTTGGACTCATTGACCTAGACGGCTTTTGGAGTTGGGGATTTTTGGTTTTTATCTCCTCGCAAGCACTGTTGTTATCGCGCCGCAATGGTAACGCTTATGAACGCTTAGAACACCTGAGTCACGAACTTGAAGTTAGCAACAATCAGCTCGAGGCCAGAGTCCTCACCCGCACCCAAGAATTATCTGCCCGCACCCGCGACCTAGAAACAGCAAGCAGCCGTATTGCTGAGCTTAACCAACAACTTGCTGCTGAAAACCTCCGTATGGGTAGCGAGCTAGACGTGACCCGCAGGTTACAAGAATTACTTTTGCCCGCAGATAGCGAGCTAGAAGCCGTCACCAGCCTCGACATGGCTGGGGTCAACGTATCTGCCCACGAGGTCGGCGGTGATTATTACGACGTGTTGAGTTTGCACGACCCCGTCACCTCACGCAAGCAGGTATTTATTGGTATTGGTGACGTCACCGGGCACGGGCTTGAAAGCGGCATGCTCATGCTGATGACTCAGATGGGCGTGCGCACGCTACTAGACGCTGGTGAGCACAACCCGGCTAGCCTCCTCACT
Organism: Deinococcota bacterium; assembly: GCA_039025155.1. Lineage (GTDB taxonomy): Bacteria > Deinococcota > Deinococci > Deinococcales > Trueperaceae > JBCCBI01. The sequence continues at coordinate 5,761 of JBCCOX010000173.1, forward strand.
GTACTTAACCGCAGTTTGTACAAAAACATTGCCCGCATGCGTGCCGATAAAAGCCTCACCCTGTCGCTGTTAGCGTATGAACAGCAGGACGGCGTGGGCTATTTGCAGGTGAGTGGGCAGCACGAAGACCTGCTGGTGATTCGCGCGAGCGGTCAAGTCGAGCGCTATGACACGTTTGATCTAGGGTTCCCATTGGGTTTAGAAGAGGATATTAGCGCGTTCACCGCCCAGCGAGACATTACCCTAGAGCCTGGTGACGGTGTGCTGCTATACACCGATGGCATTACCGAAGCGCCCAGTCCAGAAGGTGAGTTGTATGGGCTAGATAGGCTCATAGTTATCGCCAGTGAGTATTGGGAGCACTCAGCGGACCTCATTATGCGGTTAATTATTAACGATGTAAACAATCACCTCATTGGAAATACCGACGCCCACTTAACCATCACCCCTATCGATGACCGTGATCTAGACGATGATATTACCTTGTTAGTCATCAAACAAGATGATGTGTGATGCTATTTGTCCACGTTAGCATCACGTTTACAAGTACCTAAGATCACACCAAAATTTTACATAAATCTTACATTTGACTTAAGCTCCAGCGCTTGCTACAGTTTGTTGTAGTCTGCGCTACAATTTTTGCGAGTACTGTTTTGAAAGGATAACGACGTGATGCTACTCAGAACCTGGTGTACTTACAGTGCCATTGGACTTGTGGTGATACTGCTCACCGGCTGTCCCGGTGGCGAAACCGTGCCAGCAACACGTAACCCACGGTTACTATCAGGTACAGCTGTGACACAAACCAGAGCAGCTTACAACGGTCCGGCTGAAGACATATTTATTCAGCAAGAAACAGATTTTGCTATAGAGAATGTGCTACAAGTTGGTAGCATTACCGCTACAGGTGAGGTTGACGTTACCTTGCCAGAAACTCTAGCAGATGATTTGCTTGTTCCTGTAGCTGTTATATTTCTGCCAGAAGAAGGGGAAGCTTGCGCGCCAGGTGCAACTGCCACCATATCTAACCTAGATGCTCAAATTAAAGATATTGGGACGTCTTTTGCAGGCCTAGCTACTGAATCTGGGCAGGTCATTTATGAGTTTGATAGTGAAACGCCTGCTTTTCCCCAAACAGTAGATGAAATACTCCTCTTTGGGCCAGAATTGACCTCCGTTGTCAAGTTTTATGTAGATCGTGATGTAGATGTCAAAGGAACATGCACATTCATAGAAGAAGAGGACGGTATCACATTTCGTACTACAGGTACATTTGACTTGGAGCTAGAGCGCGGTTGGAACGATGCAACACTTGTGCTAGAAGGACGCGAGCTAGAGGGTGGACGCGTGCTCGAGACCATCAATACCGTCACAACTGGCGTTACACCAGACGAAACTACACTCTTTATCTTTTCTGGTGAATAACAAAGTGTGCTTTAGAGGTAGAAGTATTCAAATGATTCTATTTACTTATATTTATGCTAGCAGATGCTTTTTATATGCTTTTCTGTATTTAGTAAGACTTTGCGTTTTACTAACAAGTTGTTTTCCTAAAGAAACATGGTCGATCAGCCCTATTTCTGTCATAAACTTTGAAGAGACGTACAACGACCGTCAACATAATGTTTGTGAAGGAGGATTACAAGGGGTGTTTACCTTCCCTGGACGTGAGGTGACGGTTGCAGATATCACAGCAGTACCAGGGCAAGAAATAGAAATGTTAGTTCCTAACTTTGACGATGATAGAGATGTACTCATTAGTAGTGGTATGGCAGTGGCAGCAGAAGCATGGTGTTACGACCAAGTGGGCAATGAGATGGGTTATGCTAAAGTACAAGGCACTTTGAAGTACGACTACAACAGGTTTCTCTACTACCAGATTGATGTTTATTCACCTGTAGAACATGATGGTCAAAATGTGTGTTTTGAAGAAGCATATCATGCTAGTAAGATTGTCGAAACACATGGCAATCCACCATGCATATTCACTTCTGAAAATCTAGTAGGTAATTTGTAAAGGCTAGGTTAGAACTGATTTTTAAGTATTTAGATTGTTTTGTTTGTAGCTCATCTTAGCAGTATGCTAGTCTCATAAATTTTAGTAGGATCTTTAATCATTTTGCATAACCCTATCTTGCATCTGACACTGTGTCAGGGTTCAAACTGAAGTAGTGCAGCTAATTCCTCACGCTTGGCACCAAAGCACAACATATTCAAACGGCATCATCAACCTCGAAGTGGCAGTACAGCACTCACACAGGTTGATGATGTTTTGCTGGTGCAATGATGGTTTGTTGCGATGCTGGTGTAGTCGTGGATGGAATTAGCTAATTTACATCACAACTTGGAAAGGTTTGAACTCTATGGCATCAAGGTGGCGTTATTTTGGTGGTTGGCTAGCTGTGATGGTTTTGCTAGCAAGTTGTTCTGGGGGTGATACAGCGCCTGTCGTACAAAATCCTCGAGTCATATCTGGTACTGCACTAACCCACACCAAACAACCTTATACAGGTACTGCTGAGGCAGTCTATATTTCGTCCAACAGAACTAGGACAACAACTCGCGTAGGAACTATTACCGCTGATGGCCAGCTCGAGACGGCCTTACCTGGAACGCTGCCTGCAAGACTGCTGACGCGTTTGGGTGACGCTACGAGCAATACGCAAAATACATTTTTACCGGGTTCATGTAATCAATAGTTCGGACAGGTATTGAGTAACAAGGAAGCCATCACGTAGTTTGGATGTGTGAAAAAACAAACGCATGATGGCCTAGTAGGAATTATAGAGGAAGCTTTAGGAAGTATGCCAGAGGTTGGACAGTGGCAAAGGCG
>JBCCOX010000174.1:0-8511 GCA_039025155.1 Deinococcota bacterium
GCATCAGGTCGATGACAGCATTCCACTGGGCAGCTTGTTCGGTGGGGCTGAGGTACTCGAGTGGTGACCGCCCAGCCACTCTGGCGAGTAAGCATGCCAAAGTATGACGCACAGCATAACGCTCTAAGTTGTTCACAAAGCCAACATCTCCCAGCACGTGCAGGTAGTGTTGCCAGTAGAGTTGACTCGCCTCGACAAAAGCTTGCCGTTTGGCTTTAACATGATGCGCTTTACTCAGCAAATGCGTCATAGAAAAACCAAGGTCAAACGCAGGATCGCCGATGTGAATCACCTCATGATCTAACAGGATGAGGGTGTGATCGTGAACAAGCACATTTTTAGGGCTGTAGTCGCCGTGAACTAGGGTAAATAAGCGTTGCCGTGTGTGGTCAACAAGCTCGTGTAAAAAGGGACGCGCCTCGGGTACGCGCTCAGCCGTGTAGAGATAATAGGGCTCGAGCCGGAGGTTTTCAAAATAAGCACGATCGGCAAATTCTTTTTGAAGGCTTTGCGCTTGAGCATCAGAATTCTGGAGAGCAAGATAGGCCTCACGGTGCAAGGTTGCCAGTATTTCTGCAAACTGCTCCACATGGTCAAGGTGCACATCACCTTGAAGTAACATAGTTTTCCAGTTGTCGTGTGGGGTGGGCACAGCCTCCATCGCCAAGATATGCGCGGTTTTGTCTTCAAAGACCAGTTTAGTACTATGACGCGGCGCAACACGGTGGAGGTAACGCATTCCTGCAGCTTCGCGGTGAATACGCTCAGGGCTGCTAAACCAATCCACTTTAACGCGCAGTTTTTCGAGGGCTTGCTTGAGTACCCAAGTTTGCCCGGAAGCTAAACTCACCAGCACAGTACGGTTGGACACGCCACCGGTTAATACTTGCATGGTGGGCGTGTCGTTGGGCTCGAGCTTACCCAACTTCAGCAGATACGCGCGCAGGTCGTCGGGCTGCTCAATATCTATATTGTTCATGTCTATGTTACTCACGCCTACATCAACCTTGCTGGTAAAAGCTGTTGCGTAACTGCCCCAGCTTTTCAACCTCAATGACAACCTCATCACCGTCTTTAAGCCACACAGCAGGGTCATCGCCAAAAATGACGCCTTCGGGGGTGCCTGTTAAGATCACATCACCGGGCTCGAGGGTCATGTAGTGGCTCACATAACTAATAATTTCCTCCACAGAAAACACCATGTCACTGGTGTTGGAGTCCTGCCGTAAGTCACCGTTAAGCCACGCACGGATTTGTAGGGCGTTGGGGTCACTTATCTCATCTGCTGTTACCAAATAAGGTCCCAAAGGTAGAAAGCCGTCCAGTGTTTTACCTAACAGCCATTGCCCGGTGAGCATTTGCAAGTCTCGAGCACTGAGGTCGTTGGCAGTACAGTAGCCAAAGACATACGAAAGTGCATCTTCTTCAGCCACCCGTTGAGCGCGCTGACCTATCACAATCGCCAGCTCAGCTTCGTAATCAGCTTGGTCGGTAACATCGGGAATTAAAATGGCGTCACCGTGCGCGGCTAAACTGTTGGCATATTTGGAAAACAGGATGGGCGTTTCTGGCACAGCCATCCCTGCTTCAGCAGCATGACGGCGGTAGTTGAGGCCCACACAGACAATTTTGCCAGGGTTGGGAACGCAGGCGGCTAGGCTGAGGCTAGCTTCATCTATGGGGTTACTAGCCTGACCAACAAATGCCTCGAGTGCAGTCCGCGCCTCAACCCCACCTGTAAGTAGGGCGTTTAGGGTCGTGGGTGCATCACTGGCAGCATCTGGAATGAACGCGCCTTGATCGGTAATCACTGCTAAGCGCTGATCCTGTAAGCTGACGAGCTTCATAGGTACTCCTTGAACTTACGCGCTTTCACGCGCAATAAATTGCGTACTTACTTGGCGTTGCAAGCTGGCGTCTGGCGTATCCAAAAGCTCAAAGATGAGCTCTGCCGCCAGTTGACCAATGCTGTAGCGGGGTAGTGCAACGGTGCTTAAAGCCGGTAAGCTCTCAGCGGCGAGTTCAATATCGTCCAGCCCAATAATGGCCAGGTCACGGGGTAGCTCGAACCCTTGCTTGCGAGCTTCTAGCAGAACGCCCAACGCCATGAGGTCGTTACAACAAAATACGGCGCTTACATCAGCCTCCCTAAGGGGTGCTAGCGCAGCACGACCGCCATCTATGCGAAAGTTGCTTTCTATCTTGGTGATAGCAGCAGGGTCGAACCCATATTTTTGAGCTGCCCTTAAAAAAGCCTCATACCGTACGCGAGCTGTCTTTAAACTAAGCGGCCCTGTGACAATAGCTAGCTCTTTGTGCCCTACTTGATTTAGGGCGGCAACCGCTTGCCCAATCCCCTGATCAAAATCCACCAGAATCGTGGCAATGCCGGACTTTTGTTCAGTTGATACGGGGTCTAACACAACCGTGGGAATGGCGTTGGCTTGCAGTTCCTCGAGCCAGGCTTCTTCCATGGAACTAGACATAAGCAGCACGCCATCAACCTGTTTATCAATTAACGAGCGGATGAGGGTGAGGCCGCGCTCGAGATTGTAGTTGGTGTTGCACAAAAAGATGTTGGCACCTTTGCCTAGGGCAGCGTCTTCAAGTCCATGAATCACCTCGGCATAAAACGGGTTGACCACATCTGAAAGCAGTAGCGCCAAGGTGCCGCTGCGCCGCAAGCTTAAACTGCGTGCAAGCGCATTAGGTCGAAACCCTAACTCTTTGATGGCTCGCATGACTTTAGCTTCAGTTGCCGGGCGCATGTGTGTCGCTGTACCGTTGAGGACACGACTTACCGTAGCCTTGGAAACGCCTGCTGTTTTGGCGACATCCGCCATGGTAGGACGGCTCATGTGATGCCCTGTTGCAGAGGTGCATGGCAATGCTTGTGTGCCAACATTGCTACCTTTGTAGGTAATCTCGTTATGAATGCTCTAAGTGACATCAAGTTTGGCATGAAAACTAAGAAGTAGAAAGCCCGAGCAGACGGGGGCGCAACATGTGATAACATACGTCCCCAGCTTAACGCAGCAAATTGGAGGTATCGCCTCAAAACCATCAAATCCCTAAACGCACGTATTAGTAAACGTAAGTGATGAAATGTTTTGATGTACGCCATCTCAAACAAAAGATGATGAGCTAGATAACATAATGTCCTCAACCCTTAACACCACTGAGTTTGACACCCTCGACAATGAAACGTTGCACCACGAAAAAGAGCAGCACAATCGGGAGTACGCTAATAACAGACGCCATAAATAGCGCGGGTAAGTTAATTGTCTGGGCGGTTAAAAAGGTGGAGATTACCACCTGAACCGTCCAGGTGTCTTTACTTTGCCCCACCACAAGCGGCCATAAAAAAGCATTCCAACTGCGAATGAGTGCGAGCACGCCTAGAGATACAAATACACCTACCGAATTGGGAACAACAATGCGCCAGAAAATGCCGAAGTGCTCGAGCCCATCTACTCTGGCAGCATCTTCTAAATCGTGAGGAAAGTCAAGAAAAAACTGTCTGAAAATAAAAATGGTAAACGCACTAAAAATGCCGGGGACAACTAAGCCTTGCAAGCTATTGACCCAGCCTAAGTAGGACACCACTAAAAACGACTGCACAAAAATGGCCGCACTAGGCACCATAAGCGAGCCTAAAATAAGGTAAAAGATGAGCTGCGCAGCTTTAACGCGAATGCGTACCAATCCGTAAGCTGCCATAGAACACACAATAAGCTGGCCGGTAACTTGGAGCACGCTCACCAAGGTGGAGTTCCACAAGCCCACGCCCATAGGCGCAACCGGGTCATTAAAAAGCGCGGGAATATTCTGCCACTGCATCTCCTTAGCCCACACAAGCCAATCAAACGCAGCAATTTCCCGTTGGGTCATAAACGCGTTGCGCAGCATAATGTAAAAGGGAATCAGGTACAACACAGAGATGACTATGGCCAGTACATAGGCTAAGAATGTTACAAGGTGTTTGCGTAACTTCCTCATGTTTGTTTGCCAAAGCCAAACAAGCGCGCTTGAATTAACGTGACTATCACAATGATAAGGGCAATTACAAAGGCGCCAGCAGCACCTCGGCCGTAGTTCTGATCTTGGAAGGCAACGTTGTAAAGGTAAACCAGTGGCGGTCGTGCCAAAATTTGCGTGCCGCTCGAGGTTGCCCCACCTAAAATGTTCCGAAACTCGTCAAACGCTTGAAAAGCTTCAATAAAAAGTAGGAGCACGACCGACACAGACGTGTTGCGTAACAGTGGAAAGGTGATGTTACGGAAAATCTGCCAACCGGGTTGCGCGCCATCCACCGTAGCTGCTTCATACAGCGATCTGGGAATTTCTTGCAAGCCGGCCAAAAAGATAATCATGTAAAAGCCACTTTGTAGCCACAAGCGCACGCTAATAAGCACCAACCAAAACAGCGGCGGGTCAACAGTGTTGATCCAAGGAATAGGATTTGCCCCGGCTGTCACCCAGATGATGTTGTTCATAAACCCCGACGGCAGCCCGTTGTAGAGGCTCATCTTCCAAATAACGGAGGCGATGACGTAAGAACACGCTGTAGGAATAAAGATGATGGTCCGAAAGATACCGCGGCCAAGCTCGAGCCGATTAATCAGTAACGCCAACCCCAAAGATAGCCCAAAGGTGAGGGGCACAATCACGACTGAAAACACCACCACCATGCCCAAAGAGCCCAAGAAACGTGGGTCTCGAAACAGCTCAACATAATTTTCCAAACCCACAAAGGTTGAGGGGGTTACGGTGTTGCGCGCCTCAAAAAAACTTAAGACCAAGCCCCAAACAACGGGTACGTAGATAAAAATGAGCACACCCAATAACGCCGGACCGACAAAAAGCCAAAAGTAAAGCTGCTCTTTGCCCTGGCGTGACAAACGGCGGGATAGACGTGGTGAGGTTGGTTTGAGCATAAAAAGTTCGTTTCCTAGAGATGGCAACACATACTTGAGACGTTGGTCTTAGAGGCTGTCTTAACGCTCTAACTTTGAGCATCGCACATTTGCAATGTTGAAGATTCTTGGTGAGATGATGCTGATATTCGTCAAAGACGTTTTAGACAACCTTTTACACATTCCATTAATACGCATGATGTGTTTTAGTTACACGTTGGTATCATTTTAGAGTTGGGGCTCGAGGCTATTTTGAAGGTCTCACGCATCCTAACTAGATGTATGGAGCCTTTCTGTAAACCTAAGTTGAGCCTCAAAACTCCTACTAGCGAATGCACATGTCATACACCTCAGCGAATTTGTTAGCGACCAAGTAGTGAATCAAGCTCTGCTTGCACAGCCTCAGCAGCGGCGGCTAGGGCTTCGGCAGGGTCAGCATCTCGTAAAAGAACTTGACTGTGGGCATCGGTGTAAATGGAATCCATAGCACCCGTCCACAAAATAGGTGAGGCTTTGGCGTACTGTGTCATAAGTTCAATCACCTCAGCAGCAGGACCACTTGTTAAAGCTTCAGCAGCTTGAGCTGTGCTAGCGCGTGGGGGTATGTGAAACCCATATGACAAATTCCAGTCTTCTTGAATCTCGGTGTTGTCGATCCAGAGCCACTTCACGTAAGCTTTGGCCGCTTCTACATGAGCACTCGAGGCATTCACAGACTGGTTCCAACCACCTAAGTGAACGCTGGGGCTGGTATCTTCGTTCAAAGCAGGCCAGGGCATCACGCCAACATCCTCACCGAGGGTGTCTAACAGTTGCGGCATCGCCCACAAGCCTGACCATTGCATAGCGGTAAGACCGTCAATCAGGGCACCTGGGTCCCACCACTCGGTGGTTGCGCCTACCAGTAAACTGCCACTATCTGCAAGCTCTTTTTTCTTGGCCCACATCTCCACGTTACTCGCGGTATTAAAGCCAACGGTTTCGCCGTCTAACAGAGAACTTCCTGAGGCATTTGTAGTCATGTACAAAAGCCAATTAGATGAGCCAAGGTCGTTACCCAAATAAAGCCCTTTAACGCGACCTGTGTCCAGTGCACTGGCAGCCGCGATGAGTTCATCCATGGTGGTTGGCACGCTTACGCCAGCAGCCTCAAACATGGCTTTGTTGTAATACACAAACTGAGGGTCTAACAGCATGGGCACGCCGTAGATCGTGCCATCTACCGTGACTCGAGACATAGCCGTGGCATCAAAGTCGTCCAACACGCCTTCAAACAGATCGTCCAAAGGCTCTAGTTGACCAGCTCGCACTCGAGAAAGGTCAATGGTTTGAAGTTCAAAGACATCTGGACCTTCGTTGGAAAGCAGTGCTGCGTTTAAAGCAGCGGGGTAGTCGCCGGGTATCCAAGTAACCTCAACAGTTACGCCTGGCGTTAGCGCACTGTACTCCTCGGCATAGCGAACTGCCGCTTCAAAAGTACCTGCTTCACCATATTGGTGATACCAGTGTTGTAAGACAATGTCGTCTTGAGCAAACGCAACCATCACCAACATGAACAACAAACTTGTCAATGTTTTCACCACGAACCTCCTGAGATATAGATGTTCTGAGACATATTTGCTCTATTTTCACTTGGTGAATATCTAAAACAGACGAACACCTGCTAGAGCATATGCACTCAAAGGGAGACTTCAATGTCAAAATACAAGACATCAAAAAATATGTAACTGGTTTCTGAAACCGATTACATTTTTACTTAGTTCTCTGAGATTGTCAAGTTTAAGCTAAAGACTGTTATTTCTTTGAGTGGGCCAAAAAGCTCTGTTACGCTTTAAGCTTATAGACCAATTACCCTAGCAGTTTTACGAGTAGGTGTGACTAATATAGCCATCAATGTCTGGATATAAAATTATGTGTAAGAAGCGGGCTTTACCTGTTAGGCTTATCAGTTTTGCTTCACAAATTCTATGTGACGTGCTTGATACGTAGACAATTTGAACCCTAAAACTTGATCGTCAGTATCACGATGGAATAGCAGATTAATAGTTCCTAAATAGTCAGCTTCAAGCACAATAAAACCGTCTACAAAGACTGATGTCAACTGCCTTCTTCCGTGAGTGGGTCGCTCTAGCATAAGATTGTCTTCTTGGAGCAAAATGCTATAGGTTACATCTAATTCTTGGCTGTAATACTTACCTGAATATTCGGCTTCTTGTTCGCAGTTCATAGGTTCAGGTGAAACCAGCTTATAAACGGTTGGCTTATCACGACCAACGGACTCGATCATTTGCCTCGAGCCGTCAGCCATCTTTTCAAAATGGTATTTAACTTCGGGAGAAGCTTTGACGTAAAAGAGGGTTTCAGAAAGAGCTGCCAACTCATAACCTGCATCAAAATAGACAAATAGCTTGCCCTCGCGCATTTCTATAGGAATGGTTGAACCTATATCGCTACAGTAGTAAAACCCGATGTGTTGATTTAATTGTTTAGAAGAAAGCTCAATACTTGTGGGCTGCTCTGGTTCATCGTTGTTTAGGTTATCAGCAAGGTAAAAATCAATAATTTTGTTAGCAAGCTCAAAGGTATTTACGCTGCCGTGATTTGACAAAATAACAACAGAAAAGTGAGGCTCAGGAAAACGTCTAAAAGCAGACCGAAAGCCCGCATGTCCTCCACTATGTTCCACAACAGTTAAACCCTTATACGTGTTGACGCCTAGCCCAAATGCATAAGTTATTGACTCGCCAGAATTAAGCAAACCTTTGGTATGCATTTGAGTAATGACGTCTTGACCACCAACCTTGGCATCATAGAAGTTCTGATCCCACAGAGCTAAATCTTCAATGGTTGTAAAGATACCTGTCCCACCAACTGTATCGGTATCTAACGCCCATTTCTTGTATTTACCTTCGCTATCTTCTCGGTAAGAATAAGCGCGATTTTTGACGAGCATCTCGTACTCATCGTAAAAAAGTGTGTTGTGCATGCTGAGAGGTTTAAAGATGTTTTCTTGACAAAAATCATTGAGCGATTGCCTACTAATTCGTGCGACAATCATGCCTAGCAACGTGTAGTTCGTATTGGAATATAGAAATCGCTCGCCCGGCTTATAATTTAGCCCTTTTTGCCTAAAGGTCATCGCTTTGAAATCAACGATTCTTGTTATATGATCTGTGCGTTCTCCTGCCAAAATAGGCAGTAAGGTTTGTTCTCTTAAACCACTTGTGTGATGAATTAGATGTCGAATAGTAACGACATCACCAAAATCATGCATCTCAGGTAGGTAGCTGCGTATATCATCATCTAGAGATAGCTTGCCTCGATCAGCCAAAAGTGCAATGGCAAACGCCGTAAATTGCTTGGATACAGATGCAATAGGAAAAATTGTCTGAGGTGTAATAGGAATTCCATACTCTAAATTTGCCATGCCATAGCCCTGCTTATAAATAACATCGCCATCTTTCATAATGGCTACGGCACAGCCTGGTGAGCTCGCTTTTGCCCACTCACTAAAGAAGCTATCAACCGTTTTCACTAAAGATGTCATGGTACCCGTTTATCTTTTTGCACAGTTGTTACATCATAAAAGCTTTTA
>JBCCOX010000175.1:0-8461 GCA_039025155.1 Deinococcota bacterium
GCGCTGGTGACGGGTGCGTCACAGACGCGCAGCATCGGCTGGGGCCTCGCCAGAACGCTAGCTCGGGCAGGTGCAGATGTGGCGGTGAACGACGCCTATCAGCTAGACGAGTTAGCGGCTCGAGCAGATGACATCACCGCACTTGGGCGCAAGTCGCTTGCGATTCCAGCTGATGTCACCGACGCAACCCAAGTTGACGCTATGATGGCTAAGGTAATAGCACACTTTGGCAAGCTCGACATCGTCATCAGCAACGCGGGTGTGATTCGTTGGGAGCGTCTGCACGAACTCACCAAAGACAATGTTCGCGCCGTCCTCAACGTGAACATTTTGGGCAATGCCAACGTCTGCCGGGCGGCAGCTCAGCAGATGATTAAGCAGCAAACAGCAGGGCGGATTGTCGTCGTGTCGTCGGTTCAAAGTGATGTGCAGTTTCCCATCAATCCTATTTATGGTGCTAGCAAGCACGCTATGCACGTGTTTGTGGGCTCGGTGGCGCTCGAGCTTGCCCCGCATAACATCACGCTGAATCACATTGGCCCCGGCTGGGTGCGCTCCCCGCTCAATGACTCTGCACCTGACCAGCAAACTGAGGCGGACATCGTGAACCAACGCGCTGCTGTACCCCTTGGGCGCGAAGGTCACCTAGAGGAAATGGGGGCGGCGGTGCGCTACCTTGTCTCAGCAGATGCAGCTTACACAACCGGGGCGTTTATTCGGGTAGATGGCGGCTTGGGAATTGGCAAATACAGCTAATGATGTAGCTGTGCTGACATCTGAATGAAGTGTTCAAGAGGGAGACTATGGCAAATCAAGTTTTTGTTGTTGGTGCTGATGGAACGCTCGAGCACACGATCATTAACGCGTTTACAGCCAATGGTGATAGCGTTTATCACCTCAAAATGACAGATGAGTTAGACACTGACACGTTAGTCCAGCAGCTCGAGAGACATCAGCCTAATGTGGTTATCCTGTGTCCAACTTGGCTCGAGCGCGGTAATTTTTTAACCTCCAGCACAGCCCAGTGGATGGATGCATTAGAACACAATGTGGAAACACCTGTGTATATTCTGAAAACTCTCATAAACTATGTTTACGGTGGCGGCAAGATGGATGCCGTTATCAACTTGAGCCACGTGGCAGCAAGTACGCCTTTGCGCGGACTTAGTGCCTTGGGAACAACACTTAGCGCCACCCACGTACTGCTAAAGATGGCAGCGCTCGAGCTTGCTTCGTATGGCGTGCGCGCAAATAGCGTCATGTTAGGTCCTCAACTAGACAGACTAGTCATATCTAAAGAAACTATGCAGCGGCTCGAGCAAGACACGCCTGTTCAGCAAGATAGCCTCGAGGCAGCAGCAATAACTTGTATGATGTTAACCTCTCCTGTAGGCAAATACCTCACCGGGCAAGTGCTAGATGTCTCCGGCGGCTTTTTGCTCACCCGTGCTAAAGAAACATCCCCTTTTGCAGCTACATAACCCTAGAAAGATGAACGTAAACCTCACTTTATGACGACTGGTAGCTCCAAACCTATTAAAACGATGGCAGACTTGGCAAACTTGGCGGGTGTGTCGGTGTCTACTGTATCGCGGGCGCTAAGCGGTCATGTGTCCATTCCAGAAATAACCCAACGCAAAATTCAGAAACTTGCACGCAAACATCACTACCGCATCAATACTAGGGCCCAAAACTTGCGCTTGCAGCGGTCAAATACCATAGCTGTAGTGTTTCCCCAAGCTCAAGGCAGCCGCCGGCTTACCTCAGACCCGTTTTATTTACAGATTATGGGCGGCATTTCAGATGAACTGCGGACACATGGCTACGACCTATTACTCTCACTTAGTCAAGAGGATGATTGGCGATACACTATACAGAGCTACGTGCTGGACAAGCGGGCGGACGGTTTGCTGGTGCTCGAGCGTGACACCAACGAGCAGGTGATTACTGCGCTCGAGCAAGCCGCTATCCCTTTTGTAGTCTGGGGACCTGTCCTGCCTGAGCAAAGCTATATTTCTGTTGGTGGTGACAGCTATGGTGGTGCCAAGATGGCCGTTGAGCACTTACTTAACTCGGGGCGAAGGCACATTGGCTTTATTGGCGGCGACCAAACCATGATCGAAACCCACTTGCGCTACCGTGCTTATTGTGATGCACTTAAAGAAGCAGACCGAGCACTAGATGCTACTAAAATCACCTTCACCGATTACACGCCAGAACGCGCCAAAGCTGCGGTTACTGCCATGCTCAAAGCTGCGCCCAAGTTAGACGCGCTGTTTTGCTGTAGTGATGTGATGGCACTAGCCGCGTTTGACCCTCTGCGCCAAGCTGGACGCGATGTTCCCGAGGATGTCGCCGTGATTGGCTACGACGACATTCCCCTAGCGGCCCACTGCCACCCCAGCCTTAGCACCGTACGACAAGAAGTTTACGAAGGTGGCCGGGTGATGGTGCAAACGCTTTTACAGCTTTTACAGGGTGAGGGTGCAACCTCCCAGATGTTACCTGTGCAGTTAATGCGGCGTGATTCTTGCCCTTGAGGCGTGATGGATGGCTTTAAAATTACCCTGAAACTTCAAGATAATGGATGCTAACAACGTGTCCTGTCAGATAATCAGAAGATTTTGTCAATGTTGACCGTCTTCTTACAGCTTGGTATTGATGAGGTTAAGTAATGTCGTCTAGAAAGATGCTCACGAGTGATTGCTTGTTGGAGAACCTTGTACATTGACTGGAGCTGTGATAGGCTTTAACGCAATCGATTGCGTTAACTTATGTGACCTGTAGATACTACCGAAAGGCACCTTCATGTCATCTAAAACATCCACTGTTACGCCTGTTGTTGCTGTGGTCGGCACGGGCTTTATTGGACCCGTTCACGTCGAAGCACTCAAACGCTTAAATATCAACGTTAAAGGCATTTTGGGCTCGAGCCTCAGCAAAAGCCAAGCTGCAGCCACATCGCTCGGCGTGCCTGTCGCCTACGCCAGTTTTGAGGATATTTTGAATAACACTGAGGTAACAGCCGTTCACATCACCTCGCCAAATCACTTGCACGCTCCGCAAGCACGGGCTGTGCTCGAGGCAGGCAAACACGTTATCTGCGAAAAACCGTTGGCACTGAACACTCAAGAAACGGCTGAATTAGTTGAGGTAGCTCGCAACCACCCGCAGCAAATTGCCGCCGTCAATTACAACATCCGCTACTATCCGTTAATGATTCACGCACGGGATGTGATTGCACGTGGTGAGCTTGGGGAAATTTATACGGTTACAGGCTGCTACGTACAAGATTGGCTGCTGAAAGATAGCGACTGGAACTGGCGGCTCGAGCCCGGTAAAGGTGGCGCACTGCGCGCAGTTGGCGACATCGGCACACACTGGATGGATTTAGTGAGTTTTGTAACCGGGCAACGGGTCACGCGGGTGCTCGCTGACCTTGAAACTTTTGTGAAAACGCGCCAGAAACCGGCAGGTAGCATCGCCACGTTCACAGGTAAATTGGAAGAAAATCAAGCAGACGCTCAGTATGACCCTGTCAATATAGAACCTGTCAACGTCGAAACGGAAGACTACGGCGCAGTGTTGTTTCATTACGCCAGTGGTGCGCGGGGTCTTATGAATGTGTCGCAGGTGAGTGCTGGGCGTAAAAACCAGTTGCGGCTCGAGGTTGCTGGCTCACAAGGTTCACTTGCGTGGGACAGTGAAACACCCAACCAGCTTTGGCTTGGTCATCGGGACAAAGGCAACGAAATCATCATCAAAGACCCAGCTTTAGTTTCTCAGAGTGCGCAAGGTTTTATTAACTACCCCGGCGGCCACACGGAAGGCTTTCCAGACACGTTTAAGCAACTTTATCAAGACATTTATGGGTATATTGCCCGTGGTGACGTGAGTTTGCCAAAACCGTTTCCTACTTTTGAAGACGGTCACGCGGAAGTGCTTTTGTGTGAAAAGATTTTGGAAAGTCATCAGCAACGCGCTTGGCGTGATGTGTAGACCTAGCGTAACCACTCGAGAAGGAGGTTCACCATGAAACTTGGCTTTGTGAGCGCCATTTTGCCCGATTTGTCGCTCGAGGAAGTGCTGGCCTTTGCGGCCTCAGAAGGTTTTGACTGTGTTGAGGTGATGTGCTGGCCAGCAGGTGGCGGCGACACCCGGCGCTATGCAGGTGTGACCCACATTGATGTTGACAATCTAGATGTTAAAGGCATTCAAGGTTTGGTCAGTAAATACGGCGTGGACATTTCTGGTTTGGGCTACTACCCCAACCCCTTGGCGGATGATGCTAGTGAGCGCGAGATGTACATCACGCACATCAAAAAAGTAATCTCGGCGGCTGGGGAACTGGGCGTGGGCATCATGAACACCTTTATTGGGCGTGACCCAGCAAAGTCCATTGAAGACAATTGGCCATTATTTGAAGAACTGTGGCCGCCTATCATTGCACACGCAGAATCACAAGGGGTGAAGGTTGGTATTGAAAATTGCCCCATGTTGTTCAGCCTAGATGAGTGGCCAGGCGGTAAAAACTTAGCCATTTCGCCCGAGGTTTGGCGCAAGATGTTTGAAACTATTCCTAGCAAAAACTTTGGCCTCAACTTTGACCCAAGCCATTTACTGTGGCAAGGGATTGACCACATTCAAGCGATGCACGACTTTGCAGACCGTTTTATTCACGCGCATATTAAAGATGAAAAAGTACACCCAAACCTCATGTATGAACGCGGCATTTTAGGACTCAAATGGCACGACCCCAAAATTCCCGGGCTAGGTGACATTAACTGGGCAGAGTTTTGCAATACGCTAGATGCCATCGGTTACGACGGCTACACCTGCATAGAGGTGGAAGATAGAGCCTTTGAGGACAGCCTCGAGGGACGCAAGCAAGCCATCCGTGAATCCAAACGTCACATTGACCTCGCTAGAACTAAAGGCTAAGCATCATTTGTTAGAGATAAAAAGCCTCAACCTAAATGAGGCCGCTATGAAGCAAATTATTCTAGACATAAACTGGCCCGTACCAGTATACTTTTAGCTAGCATCCCTAAAAACCTTATTGAGGAGGACGTATGAAAAAAGTTATCAGTCTGCTTACTCTTTTGGCCCTTGTGAGTGCTGTTTGGGCCCAGTCCTACACCATTGGTGTATCGAATGGGTTTATTAGCAGTGAGTGGCGCACACAAATGTTACAAAACATGGAAGATGTGGCTGCAGAATACGGTGAGCAAGGCATTGATATTGACCTGGTCATTGAAAGTGCCAACGTGGACGTGCAAGGGCAAATTCAGCAAATTCAAAATCTCATTAACCGTGGGGTAGACGCCATTATCGTGAATCCCAACGACCAAAACGCCCTTAATTTGGCGCTCGAGGAAGCCATTGATGAAGGCATCGTGGTGATTTCTGTTGACCAAGAAATAAGTGCCCAAGGTGCCTACAACGTGGCCATCAACCAAAAAGATTGGGCGGCTGAGAGCGCCCGCTGGTTAGCTGAAACCCTCGGTGGCGAAGGTGACATCATCCTCATTGAAGGTTTTGTGGGTCACCCTGCCAACGAAGCGCGTATGGAAGGCGTTGAGGAAGTCCTCGCGGAGTACCCCGGCATCAACGTGGTGGGGCGCGAATCTGGCGGTTGGGACCAAGCAACGGCTCAGCAAGTTACCTCTGATTTATTTGCGTCTATTCCCAACATTGACGCCGTGTGGACACAAGACGGTATGGCCCAAGGCGTGTGGACTGCTATTAACACTGCCAACCCCGACAACTTTCCCATCGGCACAGGTGAGGCGATCGCGGGCTACCTCAAACTGTGGGATAGCATCAGCGACGCGCAGCCAGATTTCCAGTCTTATGCGGTGATGAACCCACCGGGGCAAGGTGCAAGTGGTTTGCGTGTTGCCGTGGCACTTTTGCAAGGTGGCATGATAGACGAAAGCGTGCTAGCCGGGCCGTTTGGGAATACTATTTATGTACCTATTCCAGGCCGCGTGAACGCAGATAACTTTGCCGAGATGCTCGAGATGAACGCAGATCAACCCGACACCTACGTGCTAGACGGCATCATCAGCCAAGAAGATGCTGCGGGGTATATGCAATAAGCTTGACATGTCATAAACAATATTGCGCTGAGGACAAAGTATCCTCAGCGTTTTTGTTTGGCTTAAGTATCCCTAAATATTACTAGCAGTTACACGTGATGTTGATACCATCAGCACCTTCACATGGGGTCTCAACACCATCACCCTTGATAACCCCATAGACTCTCATTGACATCATCTCCCCTGCTCCCTTTCTTATCACACAGCTTTGCACCTTCATGACCTATACCAGCACCTTGTAGCCTTGCTATTAGGTGTTTATAACGTGGTTATAACAACGCGCGTTTGACGTTTTCGAGATCGTGAATCATGCCAGCCATCGTGTGATAGCGGTCAGCAGGGTCTTTTTGTAAAGCTTTGTTGGTAATCTCAACAAGGCTTTTGGGAAGTTTAGGCTTGACTTGATCCAGAGATATGTGCTCACCACGCATAATTTTGCTAATAGTACCGATGAGGTCTTGCCGTTCCACCTCAAAGGGTAGCTTGCGCGCGAGCATTTCGTAGAGCACCACGCCAAGTGACCAACAATCTGCGGCCACTCCGATATTTTGTGCGCGCACTTGTTCGGGGGCCATATAGTTCACTGTGCCCAGAATTGTACCGGGTTGGGTGAGGTTGGCATCTACCGAGCGGTTTAACAACTTGGCAATGCCAAAGTCTAAAAGTTTCACCGTACCGTCAAAGGTAATAAAGATATTGCCCGGTTTAATATCGCGGTGGATGATGTTTTTACTATGTGCTAAAGCTAGCCCGCTAGCAATTTGTATCGCATAGTCACAGGCTTGGGTGGTGCTAATTGTTTCATGAGCAAGCATGGCTTCTAGAGTTCTACCTTCAAAAAAAGGCATGACGATAAACATTTCGCTCGAGGGCAACTCGTCAATGACAAAGACCGGGCAGATGTTTTCGTGCTCGAGCCGTGAGGCCGCTTTGGCTTCGCGCAAAAAGCGCTCCCGAATGGTGTCATCACTAAACGGGTTGGTAATAAACTTCATCGCCACGGCGCGCCCCAACCACGTATCAAGCGCTTTGTAGACAATTGACATGCTGCCTTCACCCAAGACCTCAAACAGGTCATAGTGTTTAATGCGCTTACCTGTCAATTCGTAGACATCCAGCGCATCTGCCTGTAGTGACTGGGCATTGAAACTGCGCCGCAACAAAGCTTGTACGCGGGCAGCGAGTTCTTCCATTTCAAAGGGTTTACCCAGATAATCGTCCGCAAATTGTAGACCGAGCACCCGGCTGTCTAGGTCGGTGCGGGCGGTAAGCATCAAAATGGGCATCGTGTTTAGCTGTTCATGCTCACGAATGGTTTTGGCGATGTCGATGCCGTCAGCATCTGGCAAGTTGAGGTCTAAAATTAGCAGATCGGGTGGATGTAACTGCAGACCGGCTAGGCCAGACGAGCCATCCGCATAAAAACGCGCACTGTGCTCGAGCCGCTCGAGTGCGCTGCGGATGATCTTAACAAACATTGTTTCATCTTCAATAACACTAACACTGGCCATAAGACTTAGCTATCAGTGTACCAAACCTATCAGCTAATGAGCTTCATGTTGGCGATGCTTAGCCGCACAGTTATGACGACGATCTCAACTCAAGCTCAGAGTAGGTAATGAGGACATAGAACGTGATGTCATCTCAGTGAATACCACAGTGCTTGTTAGGGCTGAATGCTAATGTTGCTAGCGGACTTTGTCATGCGTGACCTCTATTACAAGTTTTCACCCATTAAGGTCTTTGCTAGATAAGCGTCCTTGCCAACGTATCATTTACGTTTGACCTCACTATCTGGAAGGAAGCATGATGACGACGTCACATCACCTGAACACGCCTACCGCTCAAACATCTGAAACTGAGGCTGTTATCGAAGCAGTCAACCTGCGCAAAGATTACGGCACCCTGCAAGCGGTTAAAGGCATCGACTTTAGTGTCACGCGCGGTGAGTTTTTTGGCATGTTAGGTCCCAATGGTGCGGGTAAAACGACCACCATGCGGATGATTTACCGTGTTACGCCGATTACCGAAGGTGAACTGACCGTGTTGGGATTGCAAGCGGGGCAGGTTGACCGAGCTATCAAAAGCCGGCTTGGCGTGGTACCACAGCAGGACAATTTAGATGAAGAACTCAATGTGCTCGAGAACCTGCTCATCTATGCTCGCTATCACAACATCACGGGTGCTATAGCGAAAACGAGGGCGCTCGAGCTGCTGGATTTTCTAGAACTAAGCAACAAAAAAGACGCTGATGTACGCGCCCTATCCGGCGGGATGAAACGCCGCCTTACCTTAGCGCGCGGGCTCATGAACAACCCTGAGGTGGTGATTTTGGATGAACCCACCACCGGCCTTGACCC
>JBCCOX010000176.1:0-8450 GCA_039025155.1 Deinococcota bacterium
CCGTCACCTTCTTTGGCAGTTTCAATAAGCTCAACGCCACTTGCTTGTAAGTGCGCTTGAACACCACGGACATCACTTGGGTGAAATGTGAGAATATTGCCTTCAAACATGCCCTGAAAAAGCCCAATGACGATGTCACCATTTTTCAGGATGAGCCAGTTGTCTTTTTGTTTGCCATCGTAGATTGTAAAGCCAAGTTTTTCGTAAAACGCGCGGCTAGCAGCAATATCTTTAACGGCTAAACTGATTGAAAACTGTCCAAGATCCTTCATCACATCGTTATTTGTTGAAGTTGGTGTTGTCATAGCTACTTTCATCCCTTCTATGCACAATAGGTAGTGCACACCATAAGCGAAACGTTTGCCAGCCAGTTACATGCGGCAGTGTGTCGTAGATTTCCATGCCCGGTACGTGCGCTGGTAGGTACTCACTTTCAGGTAGCCAGACGCGGTAAAGGTATTGCAAAAGTATATCTTCTTGCGCGAGGCTACCCTCGAGCCACACTTGTGCCGTTAATGTCTCTGGCAGGTTCTCCTCCACCAACCAACTAGGATGATCTTTGGGAACACCCTCCGGCATCATCAGCGACCAAACGAATGTACAGTCACTCACTGGCGTCAGGTCAGGGTCATCCCAACTCATACCCAATAGTTGATAGGAATCTTTCTGCTGTTGTGCTTGCCACATCATGAGGTTGTCATAAGCTTGCATGACCTCTTGTTGATGCTGATAAGCGTCGGGTATGTGAACACTGGCAAGCGGTGTGGCTGGCAGTGTTTTGAGGATGACCTCGAGTCCCGTGTCAGCAAAGCGCTCCTGCAACTCGTCCACACTGTATACCGGGAACTCGTTTTCCACCCGGCCAATCTTGCGCTCTTGCAAGGGGTCATTACGGTTCCAGTGCGCTGGTGACATACCAAAATACTGGCGAAAGGCACGGCTAAAGGCATCTGGGTTGTCGTAGCCAGCATCTAGCGCAGCTTGGCTAATCGTCAAGTTGGGGTGGCTTCGTAAACGTTGCGCCGCACCCGTAAGGCGCACGCGCTGTACAAATTGATAGGGCGTTTCTTGCTCTATTTGTTTGAACACACGGTGAAAGTGGTAGGGCGAGAGATTGGCGATACGCGCTAGTTCATCTACCGATAAATCTGCAGCAGGGTGTTTGCGAATGTAGTTCTTGACTCGAGCTAGTCGGCTAGGGATATTGTTGTCAGAGCGTGCCATAAGAAGTGGTTTACTGCCTCAGCATAGCACTTCTACAGCTTAACCACCTCAGTAATTAAGGTGAATGATTTTAGGCTTTTTATGGGTGAGTGCGGTGTCATGATTGTATCAACAAATCTTCTACAACCTGGTTGATACTCAGCTCGTTTGCAACAGCATCACTCCCCTTTCTTTGTGATTCTTCAGGAATCGTTTGAAGCAGCACCTGAGCTGCTTGTTGGGTTTCAAACATGGTGGCAGGATCATAAATTACTAAATGCAGTAAAGACGTTGCATATCCGAGGTCATCTTTCATGAGTACATATGCAAAGTTTGGTAAGAGGTTCAAAATAGCAGGTTTGTAGCTCCACATGTACGCTAGCTCGAGCGCCTCGAGCAAGTAAGACCGTGCCAAAGCAAGATCGTTACTATACTTAGCAATTGTTGCAACATAATTGAGGCATAGCACTTTAGAAAATGCAATTTCATAATTTACGTTTTTTATCTTATTAAATACAGCAAGTGCCTGTCTAGAATACTGCTTAGCATCCACAAGCTTTTGGTCTAACAAAGAGACATAAGCTAGCGCGTTATACGTTTTGGCAGTAAGAAAACGATTTTTTGTTTCTTGTAGACGTGTTAAGGCTTCGTCAAGATAAGATTTGGCATCCACTAAGGTCCCACTGGACATCGCTAAATGTGCTAATTGAGTTAAGGCATCAATTTGACTGTGGATATACGATGATTTACCAAAAGAGAGTACTTCCTCAAAATACATCTGCGCATCTTTAAACCGCCCCCAATAACACAAGGTGTACCCCTTGCTAACAAGTCTTGCACCAAGATTATGTGATTCACCTTTGGTTCGTTCAAGATAAATGGCTTCATCGATAAGATCGATGCCCTCTGCATAATTGCCATGCGTATAAGCTACATGTTGTGAAAACTCTTCGAGGTTGGTCGAGAGTTCATGATAACCAGCTTGGTTTCTTAACAAAGTCATACTTTTTTCCAAGAGGGTTTCACGGTCAAAAGAACTTGCAGTATGTACAGCTTGATGTGTCAAAGACCGACCTTGCAAGGCTGCGTCACCTGCTTGCGCAAAAAGGTTGGCAGACTCACGCCACATGTTGGCAATTGTTTCTCGTGAGGCGTAGTCTGAAGACACGTAATTAAACGACAAAGAAAGTAATGCGTGCGCCGTGTCCCAAGTTGCACCATGCTGGCGTTTTAAAACCAAACTGCGCTCGAGTATCGGCCTGCTACTCTCCTCATCGCCCGAAAGATTAAGCAAGGCGCTGTGGCGATGTAAGATTCTAGCATGCGTCAAACTTTCACTGGATAGCGTTTGGCTAGCCTCTTCAAAAAACGCTGCCCCTTCTGCTTTTCTACCTTGCGTTAGAAAGTGCCAGAACAACGTTAGATTAGACTGTCCTAACAAATCCTCCCTTAGATGGTCGGTAGCAAATTGCCAAGCCCGCCGAATATTCGCCAGCTCAATATTAAGTTCATGACGAAGTAACACCACCTCGGGGTGTTCATGAAAGCCTTCACGCGCCTGCACGAAGGCCATGAAATATGTAGCATGTTTCTCTTGAATATCTGTGTTCAATGGCAGATACTGGTCAGCTTTGTTGCGAATAAATTGCCACATGAGTGGATGGGGCTTAAACCTTCGTGTGCTATCTTGCCTTAAAAACGATTTGTTAGCTAGCAGCAGCAATAAGGGTAAGCCTACCTCTGCAACATCATAGGCAGATGTTTTGGTAAAACCGCCCTCAAACACAGCTAGTTTACAAAGTGCTAGCTGCTCAACTTGGCTTAAGCTTGACCAGGACGCTTCAAATATATTGGCAATGCTTAAGTGTCGCGCTGGCATATCTGTCGTAGAGGTTTGCAGGACATCAAGGCCTTGCTCGAGCTCCAGCAAAACATCACGCTCACTTAAAATCCGCAACCAACTTGCGGTCAGTTCGAGTGCGAGTGGCATGCCGCCCACAAGCTGACAAATTTTCACAACCGTGTTGAGCTGCGTTTCAGCTAGTTCAAAGCTTGCTCGAGCCTTTTTTGCTGACTGTACAAAGAGACGAACAGCATCACTTTTGTTAGCTTCATGATTACCAACTTCATCACTAGCTAACACCTGCATGCCGCCCAAGTCATAAAGCCACTCTGCATGTAAATTAAGACGTTCACGTGAGGTTGTTAAGATGTTGAGCTGGGGTACGCTGGCAAGTAACTCGGGAATAAGACTAACGTCCTCGAGGAGATGCTCGAGGTTATCTAAGATAAGCAAAACGTGCTTTTTCTCAAAGTACGCAAACACATCTTCTTTAGGTGACTTTTGTCCAGAAAAAGAAAGATTGAGGCTATCAGCGATTGCTGACACTATTAGCGCAGGACTACTTACGGCTTCAAGGGGCACAAAGCATACCCCCTCAGCGTAACTCTGTGCTAATCTTTGTCCTACTTCAATTGCAAGTCTTGTTTTGCCCATACCACCTGCTGCAACAATGCTTAAAAGACGGCAAGCGGGGTCTTGAAGCTGTCTTGTGAGCTGGCTGGCTTCAGCCTCACGTCCGACAAAAAAAGTCGTGGGTATGGGTAAGGCTTTTGTACGACTGGAACGTTCTTTTGCCATTGTGTCACTGGCAGCTACGTACTCACTACGCAACACCCCTGAACGGATATTCTCAGCAAGATCAAGCGTAGTTTGCTCAGGGTTAAGATCAAGCTCGAGCGCCAACTGTTGCTTGAACGCTGCAAAGACTTTAAGCGCTTCCACACGTTTTTCAGCGAGCGCTAGTAGTTCCAGGTAGCGCCTTATCACTTCTTCATCTAAAGGTTCAAGGCGGTGCAGACGCTCAAATAGCTCAGCAGCTTTGGCTATGTGGCCATCTGCCTCATATGCCTTTGCAGCATAAAAGCTTGCCTCACGGTAGCTGTTAAATAGGGTTACACGTTCTAGCTCGAGCCAACTTTCAAATTCAGGAAAGGCGGTAGCGCGGAAGTTGGCAAGTAAGTCACCTTGATAGAGTGCCACTGCCTCAGTAAAGTTTTGGTTTTGAACAGCCTGTTGAAACGCTTGCACGTCTGTCTGTACACACCAACGCACGTGGCTAGCAGTACTCTCAAAGCCTTCTAAGTGAGGCAGTTTCTTGACAGTACGCACCAGTTGCCGCACGTTTGCTCTTGCCTTATATTCATCTTTATCAGGCCAAAAAAGATAGAGGATGTCTCTACGGCTGACCCAACCCCCTTGGTAAGCAAGATAGTAAAGAAACGCCGCAGTTTTACCTCTTGGTTGACTGATTGGTTGATTAAGTGTCGGTTGGTCCAGCACAATCACCGGCGTACCGAGCAACTTAATGGCTGGCATGAGCAAAAGTATACCTCATGCCAGTAGTACAGCTTTAGCAAATTTTTTAGTTTGTCATCTCATTGAGCTTTTCAATAAGAACGCCAGCAACATTTTCACCAAGTCCCAGCCCAGCTTCATTGTCAATCTGATAGTGAATCCTACCGTAAATGCGTGATTGACCTGCTGCTTGCGCCATATCAAGTGCTTCATCACGAGCGTTAGGAAAAAAGTGAGCAAAGACAAGCGCCATGGCGCTTGACGCACAAGAATGGGCACTAGGGTAACTTGGATGAGGTGGTACAGGAATAAGCGGGGTGACATCAGCATCAAGATGAGAAGGACGGGCGTAGACATAGGCGTACTTTGAATCAAAGCAGCCTACAACAGCATCGTACTGTGCAACACCTAGAGCTGAATAAATCAACGCCATGAGCGGCGCGTTATCTGCTTGGCGCTGCTCAAAGAGCAACTTGTTAGCAAAGTCGTACCAAATTTGATATGCCGAATAAAAGGTTGCCCAATAAGTCGCTTGTTGCATTTCAGGCATGGTTGTTCCGGCAGCTTTGATTTCTTCAAGTTCAGTCATAATTTGCGCTGAATCATAGGCAGGTGGTTCTGGCACGCGAAACTGTTGACCATCAGTAAGCACCCATGTTTGCCAACTGCCCGTCATAGGAAACACTGGGTTTTCAACTGCAAATAATGAGTCTTCAGGACGTGTGTATTCCCACGGTGTAGCTGAACCATCTTGCTCCGCCCAAGCAATAATCTCCTGAGCCACGGCTTGCCCGATCACCTTACCCGCTTCAAGATCGCTGCGAACATTTGCACCTGCTAAAAGCCGTGTGTTTATGGCTTCTTCAGCCATTGCTCTAAAGTCATCTGCAAGGTCAGGTTGCAAATAAGCAAGTACTTCTGAGGCGACGGTCGCAACTGCAGCATGTTCGCTGGGAAAGCTAACACTAGCGCTTTCAGGCAAAAGAGGGAGCAAGCTCTCACTAAATTCAGATAGGGGTGCCAACTCCGCACCAACGTCCTCTTTCACTTTCCAAGAGGCAATAACTGCATCGTAAATAGCAATATTCATTAGCGCAAAAGCGCGACCAGCTAGAGGATTAGGCGGACCGTTTTTGTAAACATCGTTAAGAATTTCCAACCATCTATAAGACGGTGAAGCCGTATTCCAATAAAAAATTTGTTCAAGTGCAAGCTCATCGCGTTGACCAGATAGCACAATGAGTTCCTGAATGTC
Source organism: Deinococcota bacterium (assembly GCA_039025155.1). Classification (GTDB taxonomy): domain Bacteria; phylum Deinococcota; class Deinococci; order Deinococcales; family Trueperaceae; genus JBCCBI01. The sequence goes on from JBCCOX010000176.1 coordinate 5,817, forward strand.
GGTCTCTCGCATAGTGTTGCTTGGCACTTCAAGCAGAGTAGCTATTTCATCAGCATCAACAAGCCAAGTCTCCCAAGTCGCCACTTCAGATGTGCTAGGCAAATTTTGTGCTAGGGTGAAGCCCCCAAGTATAAAAAGAAGCAAAATAGTACGTCGTTTGGCTTTCATAATTCATCCTCCAAGTAAAAGATTGAGCATTGCTTCTAATGCTCAATCTGAAGTCTAGAAAATGTGGTGTGAAATTAAGGTGAAAAAAGTGTGATGTCTAGTTTTAGGCGTAAGCCAGTGCAAGTATAGAAAAGCACCACATACATCTATTTTGGTAACACCATTTTAGGCTACTACCGACAAATATTCGACTTTGCCACTGTGAGATCAAGATAAAAGACACAATGATGAGGACGTTTCAGACAGTCTCTTAAGATTTTTTAGGGGTGAGTTTATCAATTTGAACATCAAACATACTAAACGCATCATCTTTTGGGTCATAGCCTAGAACTCGTGTTGTTTCACTCAAGTCCAAACGCTTAAAACGGTTATCTGAAATGCCGTGACCAATAAAAAAGGAAATGTCTTCAGCCAAAACACAACGCTCTAAAAGATGGCAGGCATCATCAGGACTTAGAAAGGCGCTAAAGTCTCGAGTAGTCACAAGATTATGATCATCTGGAAATTCAAACGCACCGATCCTTAGCGCAATGGCAGATAGTTGCTGTTCTGTAGCGTAGTAAGACGCAAGCGCCTCCACAAAACACTTACTGACGCCATATAAGTTTTTAGGGCGAACAGGCATCGTGTGATTTACCTGTACGTCTACAGGATAAGCCTCCGTCGCCTGTGCACTGCTAGCAACAATGACCCGTTCACAGTTATTTTCCAGTGCTGCTTGAAAAATATTGTGTGTCACCAGCATGTTATCTGCCAGTACATCTTCAAAACTTGCGTCTGCCGAAGGAATGCCTGCTAAATGCACAACGGTATCTATGTCTTTACACAGTGCAACACATTGTTCTTTGTCACGCAAATTAGCAGTTACAAATTCATGAGGGGCAGATACAGCTAGCGTTTTGTTAGCTAGATCTGTTAAGCGAAACCTAAACGGTAGTTGTGTTGTTTCAAAAAATGTACTGCCTATTCTGCCGGCTGCTCCGGTTAAAAGTATGTGCTTATTCACCATAAGATGTGACTTTAACAAGTGGTGGTAGCTATTTAAAGACGACTCGAGAACGATCTGACGGCTGTAGCCGTTGCACATGCTTTCCTCAAAAACCTGAAATTGTTGTTAAACGCCACACCAAGCACAAAGATTTGCTATACTCACCACCAACAGGAGGAGTAACCGCCTCTACCCTACTAGAGAGTTTTGCGTCACAGGCTGAAAGCGCAAGCAGATGGGCACGCGGTGAACGTCGCTTGCAGTGAACATCTAAGATTTGTGGATGTCACTTTAGAGAAGAACGGTGTTTTGAATACGCTCATTAGATCTCTCGGCAGTCAGCCCGTTAGCTGATGTAATGAAGTGCTTTGTTGGTGTAACCCACATCAACATCGAAATACGGTGGTACCGCGGGGCAGTCCTCGTCCGTATGCGTTTGCAACTATCTACTGATGATATTTGACGTATTCGGAGGCAGGCATGGACACCCAAGCAGAAACAACTGAGACGACATCCTCTTTACAATCAGAGCCGCGCGAACTTGCCAAGCAGTACAACCCCTTTGAGGTTGAAGACCGCTGGGTGAAACGCTGGGTGGATGAGCCTTTTACAGTTGATGCGCATTCCAACAAACCCGCGTTTTGTATTGTCATTCCGCCACCTAACGTCAACGGCAACTTGCACTTGGGTCACGCGTTTGACAACACCATCATTGACACCCTCACCCGCTACAAACGCATGAAAGGCTTTGAAGCACTGTACCAACCGGGCATGGACCACGCGGGCATCACCACGCAAGTGCAAGTTGAGCGGATGCTCGCAGGTGAGGGCATCACCCGCTACGACCTTGGGCGCGAAGCGTTTCTTAGGCGTGTTTGGCAGTGGAAAGAAGAATACGGCGGCATCATTTTGGGGCAGTTACAACGCCTAGGTGCCTCAGCAGATTGGTCGCGCACGCGCTTTACAATGGATGTAGGCTTATCGCAAGCCGTGCGGCATCAGTTTGTGAAGCTCTATCACGAAGGCCTCGCCTACAAAGGTGAGCGCATTGTCAACTGGGACCCAGTGAGTCAAACGACCTTGTCCGACCTAGAAGTTGACCGCGAAGAACGCCATGGCAAACTTTACACCTTGCGCTATCCAATGGCAGACGGCAGCACTGAGATTCGTATTGCCACCGTGCGCCCAGAGACCATTTTTGCCGACCAAGCAGTTGCCGTTCACCCAGATGACGAGCGTTTTCGTGACTTCATTGGCAAGCAAGTGCGCATTCCGCTGACTGATAGGTTCATTCCGATTATTACCGATGAAGCTGTGGAGATGGACTTTGGTACGGGCGCGCTTAAAATTACGCCTGCCCACGACCCCACTGACTTTGAAATTGGCGAGCGCCACAACTTAGCACGACCAAGCGTCATTGACCTAAACGCCAAACTCACTAGCGATTTAGTGCCAGCGCAGTTTCAAGGGCTTGACCG
>JBCCOX010000177.1:0-8406 GCA_039025155.1 Deinococcota bacterium
CATCAACCAACTTCATAACGCTTCCAATTTCTAGTGTTAAGCTCTCTTGAGCCTCGTTAGTCTCGTTTTTCACACCTTCAAGATTAGCTGAGGCTCATCCTCTATTCATTAGCCTGCATTCTTATGTGCTCACCCCTCAGAATACCTAGCTGATGAGGCTAGCTATCCTGCTGTGTTTCAACTTCTGCCGTCTGCTGCTGTCGCTACTGTTATTGACAAAAACTGGGCAGTGACGGCGTCACATTGTCTAATTTTATTATTGGAAAATAATTTTGAAAAACAGCCATTTGAAGTTGTTGTGAATGGCTTTAAGAATACGATTGTGAATGTTGCCTACCCAACGGCGTGTAGTGTCCTTGATGATGTCAGAAATACATACAAAAAGGCCATAAAAGAAGGTCAGGACGTTACATCAGGAGTATTTCTCGAGCCTGTACTTTCAAAATTAAGTAGTCTTGCTGGGGCAAGTGACATCGCCTTGCTACAATTTGCAAATCCTGTGACAGATGTTGAGCCACTCCCTTTGTACGATCAGCAAGATGAAGTAGGGCAAAAAGCCATAATGCTTGGTTGGGGCGCGTTTAGTACAGGTGACAAAGGTATTTTTGATGGCGAAGAAAATTATGACGGCTGCTTTCGTCATACTGAAAACCGCATTTCCCAAATTAGAAATGGCATGTTAGCTTTTACGTTTGACCGACCTAGTTCAAAGGAGGTTTTACCTTTGGAGGGAGTCAATGGTCCGGGTGATAGTGGTGGACCCCTACTTCTCTCCACTAGTGAGGGGATAAAAATTGCTGGTGTCAGCTCTTACAGTAGTTGTCTTACTGAAGAACTGGATAAGCAAGTGGAACAAGGAGAGCGAGCCATGCAGTTGTATGACACCATAGAGCATTACGCACGTATTTCTGACCATGTGAACTGGCTTCGTAGCATTATTAACTAAAAGATTATTTAACCGTCAATTTAAATCTCACTTTTGATAGTGAGCAAATTTTTCTAAGCCTTGATCGAGGCAGTCGTTTTCAAGAATATGTGACAGGGAATCTTTCATGTTTTGGTATTGGGTAATTTTGGCATCAAGATCACAAATTTTTGCTTTGACGTGGTTGCGCCACTGCTCACCTTGATCTGCGAGCTGCAAAAAGGCGTGTATCTCATCAAGGCTAAACCCTGTTGCCTTAGCTGCATTAATGAAGTTAATTCTCCAAATCATAGAATCATCATAAATGCGTTGTTTACTTGTGCGTTCCACAAAGGGAATAAGCCCAATCCTTTCGTAGTATCTGATAGTTGATGCTGGTGTTTGTGTCTGCGCTGCTAACGCCCCAATTTTCATTAGAACCTCTTGACTTAAAGTTAAGTTTAACATTTATGCTCACCTGGTTGCTGTTGTTTTGTCTTTGACGAATCAAATTATTGACAGCATTTTACAGGAGTTCAGCATGACAAAAACAGTTGTTATGACAGGCGCAACCTCAGGCTTTGGCGTAAGTTGGTTGAAAGGTATTGCTGCCCAGCAAACTCACGATATTTATGTTTTGGCTCGAGACCAACACAAGTTCCAACGTCTTTTATCAGAACTACCCAAGCGTCAAGCTCAACGTGTTCATTTTGTTCAGTGTCAGTTAGATAGCTTCTCGAGCATTCAACAAGCTGCACAACAGCTTAAACAGACCATAGATCATATTGATGTGCTTATTAACAATGCAGGTGTGTTTTCAGGTGAGCAGCGTACTGAAAGTCAAGACAGTATTGAGTTAACCTTTGCCGTCAACCATCTAGCACCATTTTTACTCACCAACCTAGTGATTGACTTACTTGACAAAAGTCCTTCAGCAAGAATTGTCAATACGGCATCCTTCCAGCATTTTCCTGGCGTTTTTGATTGGGAAGATTTAACCTATCAACATCGCAAATTTGATGCCATGAAAGCATATCAGCAGTCAAAGCTCGCCAATGTTGTGTTCACACTTGATCTTGCTAGACAGTTAAAACCTTGGGGCATCACGGTCAATTGTTTTGATCCCGGTATCGTCAACACCAGTATGACAGTAACCTCTCTGTCGCCATTTCTAAAACGTATGTACCCCATGCTCAAATACTTGTTTCGTACGCCTGAAAAAGGTGCGGAGACAGGTCTATATTTATCTTTAAATGATGCACTAAGTGGTCAAACAGGTGGCTACTACCGCGATAAAAAGCTGAAGCGTCCCAATAAAATGGCCACATCTTTAGAAGTTGCGCAAAAGCTTTGGGAGCATAGTGAAATGCTAGTTGGTCACCAGTATTCGCTCTAGGCTTTATTGCTAGTTGAGTAGGTGGTACAGGGGTGTGAACTATTAAGATGTATTGTTTTGTAAACTTTTAAGTATATCAACTTTAAGCTCGTCGTTCACATCCCTGTACTTAAACTCTCATGAGAAATATACTTTCTAATGATTTTCCGATTAAGACAATACAAAGTAGCTGAGGGGAAAATTGATATTTTCAATCAGTTCTTTCGAGAGCAGCTCCTACCTGTTCAAAAACGTTATGGTGCTAGGTTAGTTGGTAGATGGCAAACAGAAGATGGTAATCAAATTGCTGCATTATGGGTTTACGACAGTATTGAGCAGTATGAGCACATTCAGCGCAAAGTCGCTTCTGATCCTGATTCTGTAAAAGCTCAAGAGTTTAGACGAGCTAAGCTAAACCCACTATTTACAGAAACCGAACAAGCTTTTATGATTTCCACCGTGCCACTCGATTGGACTGAGCTGTCGCATCTTGATAAGTCTCAGTCCTGAGCTTAATGCGTTAAGTGGCCTCTTTCAGCAAACAATCTCTGGAGATTCTAGTGTCAAAGCCAAAACCTTTGAAAGATAAAGTCATTCTTGTAGCGGGTGCCACACGTGGCGCAGGTCGTGGTATTGCAGTTCAACTTGGTGCGGCAGGTGCAAAAGTCTATGTGACGGGACGAAGCACTAGGGGAAAACCCTCTGAATTTAATCGGCCAGAAACCATTGAACAAACTGCAGAAATGGTAACTGAAGCTGGTGGAACAGGAATTGCAGTCGCACTTGACCACTTAGAAGCTGAGCAAGTGAAGTCACTTATCGTCCAAATTGAAACTGATTCAGGTCGATTAGATGTGCTTGTAAATGATATTTGGGGAGGTGATATTCATACTGAGTGGGGTAAGCCTGTTTGGGAGCACACTTTAGATGCTGGATTAAAAGTGCTCAGACTTGCTATTGATACCCACATTATTACAAGTCACTACGCGCTCCCATTACTCATTCAACATAAAGGAGGGCTTCTGATTGAGATTACTGATGGCACAATCGCACACAACGCTAAGACCTATCGTTCAACTTTGTTTTACGACCTAGCCAAAACATCTGTGAGTAGAATGGCATGGGGCTTGGCACAAGAACTAAAACCCTACGGTTGTACAGCTCTTTCGCTAACACCTGGTTGGTTGCGTTCAGAAATGATGCTCGAGGGGTTTGGTGTAAGAGAGGAAAATTGGCGCGATGCAATCCAAGACAATCCAAGCTTTGCTCGTTCGGAAACGCCACACTACATTGGTAGAGCCGTTGCTCATCTCGTGGCAGACTCTGAGGTAAATAGATTCAACGGCCTTTCTCTTTCAAGTGGTCAACTTGCAAAAGAATATGGCTTTACCGACCTGGATGGTTCTCAGCCTGACTTTTGGGCTGAAGAAATAGATTAAACTTGACAACTATCAAACACTGAAGCAAGTGACGTAATATGCCTTCAGGAAAAAAATAGCAGTAAACTAGCACTATGAGTCGATCTTCAACTATGTTTCTGAAGCGCATCACTATAAATCCTGAACAGTGCGGCGGCAGACCTTGCATTCGGAGTATGCGTATTCGTGTAGTAGATGTGCTTGATCTTCTTGCCGCTGGTCTTTCACCTGAACAAGTCTTAGAAGAATTACCTGATTTAGAAGCTGAGGACATTACAGCTTCACTTATGTTTGCCTCACGCCGTCTAGATCATCCTGTTCTGGCTGCGTGATTTTTTGGGTTGATGCGCAGCTTTCACCTGCTCTAGCAGCTTGGCTGACAGAAGTATTTGGGGTTAAAGCCTACTCTGTCACGTTTCTTGGCTACCGAGATGCTACAGATAAAGTTATTTTAGGCAGACGCCCTTGTAAGGCGGTCACGAACGGCTAGCCAAGCAGGTGTATCTGGTACTTGCTCGAGTAAAATCCCCTCAACCTCCCCAGCCTGCCCTAACGTATCCAACTCCCGCAAAATCGCATAAAGCTGCCGCCCATACTGCTGCGGGTCATCAGCAAGTTGCCGCCAAGTATGTTTACCCTCAAACTGAGGAGGACAAGCACGACGTGAGATTACTGCAAATGACTTCGTACTGGTACTGAGTAAGTCATCAAGTTCGTCAGCATCTAATAACTGTGTTGGTGTAGTGGGTGCGTAGTGACGCTCGAGCATCCCTGATGCTCTTGGTATGTTTTTACGTGCCTGCTCAGGTTCGTAACCAAGCACTTCACGCAATTGCTCCAAGGTGATGCCACCAGGGCGAAGTAAGCGAATGCGTCCACCACGCACATCTACAATGGTGGACTCGAGCCCAACCTCACAGGGACCGCCAGCTAAAATTTGGGTAACTCGAGCATCCCCCGCAAATTCAGCACGCACATGCGCTGCCGTCGTCGGGCTAATGTGTCCAAAGCGGTTGGCAGATGGTGCTGCCACGCCACCACCAAATATCTCTAACAATTTTTGAGCTACTGGATGATTTGGTACACGCAGGCCAACGCTATCCTGTCCACCTGTTACAGCATCCAACACGTGTGATTGACGGTTCACAATCATGGTGAGTGGACCGGGCATAAACGCGTCCACCAAGTTTTTAGCCTCAGGTGATAGAGATGACGCCCAGCCGGCTAGCTGGTCAGGACTTGCCAAATGTACAATTACCGGATGATTTGCAGGACGGCCTTTAACCGCAAAAATCTGCGTCACAGCATTCACGTTACTAGCATCTGCCCCCAGTCCATACACGGTTTCTGTTGGAAACGCGACCAACTTACCGGCTGCTAAAAGCTCTACAGCGCGTTCGATGTCAGTAGGTGTCGCAGAAGGTTTATCTTTCTGATGATGTATGTGGTGTGCTTCTAGCGTCATATCTTCATCATGCTATCTCACAGGTGCAACTGCCTACTGTTGCGAGTACGTCCAGCTTACAGGGTGCAAAGCTTACAGGGTGCAGGTGCTAGCATAGATGCATGGCTGTGTTTTGGAAAAAGCAACCCCTAAAAGAGAATGATGCTGAGGCGAACAATGCGCAGCCCATGCCTGTCTCTGCATTGGAGCAGACTGAGGCAGAGACGGCCAGCACATCACCGCGCCGTCAGCGGTTTGGCTGGTTCAAACGGTCTTCTAAACCCTCAGCGAATACCTCTAGGGAGTCATCAAACCAACCTGAGATAGCATCAACCCCAGTTCAAAAATCAGCTCAAAAAACGCCTCCTAGATGGCAAGTGTGGCGGCGTTCAAAACAAGCTTCAGAGGATCTATCTGATGAAACTTTCTTAGCGACTCAAACATCACCGAAAGACTCAGGTGGTGTATCACCCAAAAGGCCTTGGTGGCGGCGTAAGCGGCCTTACGCAGTAACATCTGATGAGCTAGATGTCTATGCTGCTTCAGAACATCAAGCTGATGTGTATGGTACTGATGCATATGTTGAACCGGAAATTCCAGAGGGCGCGCGTCCCCTGAACCCGGACGGCAGCTTACCGCCCGACCTTAAAGCAGAATTTGAAGCGCAACACACCCGCAAAACTACCCAGCGTGTGTTTAGTCAGTTTTTGCAGCGGGTTGAGACAAAATCCCCTGAAGAAGTTGAGCAAACCGCCGCTGAGGTTGACGGCAAACTTGACCGCATGAACCGAGGTAGCCTCGCCAAGGTCTGGCAAAAAGTTGAAACGCTCGCGCGAGTTGTGCGCGACCCTAAATCCCACTGGCCCAGTAAACTTATGGCGCTGGCGTCGCTGGTGTATGTTGTCTCGCCCATTGATGCCATTCCAGACATTTTGCCTGCACTAGGGCTAGCAGACGATGTCGCCGTCGTCATCACGGTGGTGGGCTATTTGGCGCAGGCAGTGGACTATGCTAAGAAATTGCCTAAAGAGCTCGAGCAACAAACTGACCGCGAAATTAAAAAACACATCCATAAAAACCGCATCAGTCTTGTGTATGCTGCCGCCGCAGCGGTATTGGTATTTTTAACGGCTTGGGCCCTCAATACCTTTGTTGGTTAACCCTTTATGAGGATGACTCTTGTACCGCTGATGCTTTTTCGGTTCATGTTGGTCGTCATCACGTTGTACGGGTTTTACGATACATTCAAGTACATTTGGACGATGAAACAGCGGATTTATGACCCGCTATCGCCGGGGTCAAAGCGCTTGGTCTGGAAGATTATGCGAGGGAATAAAGCGACTCGAGCCAAAGCAAGAGGCTTACTCGAGCAACTCCTCGGCATGGGCTTACGCAGATATTGGACGCTCCTCATCCCTAATATTTTGCTACTTGTGCTTTTACTGAGCATCAACGTTTTATCGTTCACTATGTTTAGATCGGCTGACACCTTGGTCGCTACACCTTAGACATCAAATTAATGGGTTTGCTCTGGCACTGAGCTGATGGCATCTTCCTTTCTCCACTTTTCCCTCTCCACTGCTTTATGCACGACATTACACGACAGTCATCTGTGACAGGCTTTCATAAAACCGCCGAGAAATGCTCGAAAGGATGTAGCTAATGCCCGACCTAAACGCTGTATTCACGCACATTGACACCCACGAAACGCAGTTCATTAACCGTCTGCTTGACTACCTCAAAATGCCTAGCATTAGCGCGCAGAACATCGGTGTGGAGGATGTTGCCAAGTATTTGCAGGACATGCTCACCAAGTTGGGGTTTGAAGCAGAGCTTGCACCTACTGCCGGCCATCCGGTTGTGCTCGGCAAGCGTCAGGTAAGTGATGACGCCCTCACCGTCCTACTTTATGGTCACTATGATGTGCAACCCCCCGACCCGCTCGAGCTGTGGGATTCCCCGCCATTTGAACCTACCATTCGCAATGGGCGTGTCTATGCTCGAGGCGCTGGCGATAACAAAGGGCAACACTTTGCGCAACTTTTGGCACTAGAGTCACTCCTCGCCATCAACAATGAACTTCCCTGCAATGTCATGGTGATGCTCGAGGGTGAAGAAGAAATTGGCAGCCCGCACCTCGCTGACTTTGTCCGCGAGCACAAAGATAGCCTCAACGCTGACTTAGTTATTACCTCTGATGGCCCTGTCCACGACAGCGGCCGTTCTTCGGTCAAATTTGGGGTACGCGGGGTGCTGTCGTTTGAACTGCGTGCCAAAGGGGCCAAACGTGACCTCCACTCAGGTAATTTTGGTGGCGTTGCGCCCAATCCGATCTGGACACTTACGCACCTGCTCGCCAGCATGAAAAACGCCCAAGGGCAGATCACTATTGACGGCTTTTATGATGATGTGCTTGCCCCGACGGCGCTCGAGCAAGAGGCCCTGGATAAACTTCCGCTAGACCTTGATGTAGTCAAACAAACCTTGGAGCTGAATAATTTGGATGAGCCGCTCGAGCGCGGCTACTACGAACGACTTATGTTTTATCCCACCCTCACCATCAACGGCATGTATGGCGGCTATACAGATGAGGGCAGTAAAACGGTACTTCCCTGCGAAGCGGTTGCCAAGTGCGATATTCGCTTGGTGGAAGCCATGAGTGTGGAGGACATTTTTCAGAAGCTTGCTGACCACGTTGCCAAGCATGCACCTGACGTTGAGCTCATCCGCCGGGGTGCTATGGAGCCTTCTAAGACGCCGCTCGAGTCACCTTATACAGCCGTCATCACTGAGGCTATTGAAACTGCGCAAGGCGAAAAACCCTTACTTGTCCCCTCAGCAGGCGGCAGTTTACCGGATTATGTATTCACCAAAATCTTGGGCATTCCAGCCTTTGTTGTGCCCTACGCCAACCCAGACGAAGCCAACCACGCACCCAACGAGAACCTCGAGCTAAGTCGGTTTATTAAAGGCATCAAAACAGGTGCGGCGATGTTAAGTCACCTTGCTGCTAGCGGTCTTAAAAGAGGTTAACTCACTCGATTTATCCAAGCCTTCAAATGTGCATCTAAATGTGCGTGGCAAACACTAGCACGTGCCCGTTCACGTCACGAACGGCAAACTCACGCATGCCCCACGGTTTGTCTTCGGGTGCTGCAGCGACCTCAACACCACGTGCTAGATAGTCTTCGTAGAGGCTGTCTAGGCTGGTGTCCACACGAATGTGGAGGTAGCTCGAGGGTGTAACGTCTCGCTCCAGTGGCAC
>JBCCOX010000178.1:0-8403 GCA_039025155.1 Deinococcota bacterium
ACATCTTCAAAGCTCACCTCAGCAGCAATGGTTGTGTACACCTTGGCTTCAGACATCTTGGGCCTCGGACATTGTGTTAGTGTAACGCAAGCATCAACGCACACCTTTCTTACGGTGATGCAAGCTACTATGCACACATCCCTGACGAACTTTGCTAAAGTACAACCATGAAGTTTACGCAGACGTGGACACAGCAATTTAATAACCTGTCCCAAGTATGTCTGTGGCGATGTTGTTGACCTTTTCCTTATTTTAAAATTTATTATCAATGTGCCTTATATGGGGCTGGCATCTGCTTGTGGTGTGATGATGTGTCGTCACACTGAGTTGTCCCCATGAGCTAGCGTGATGTAATGATATTGCGTTCCAGCATCATACGTGATGCAAATTTAGCCTGTTGGCGCATCAACTTATACAAACGCGCTAGACAATACCTATAAACTTTCAAAAACACCTTCTGTCTAAAGGAGTTTGGCATGTCATCTGAAGCGACACCTGAACCGTCAACCTTAAAAATCTACAACACCTTGAGCCGTCAAAAAGAAACGTTTACACCGCTTGTACCCGGCATGGTGGGCATGTATTCGTGCGGGCCAACGGTCTATTCAGAGCCGCACTTAGGTCACGCGAGGGGGCCGGTGGTACTCGACGTTGTGCGCCGCTGGTTTGAGCACGAAGGCTACCGCGTACGGCTGGTGTACAACATCACCGACGTGGGGCATTTAACCGATGATGGCGACGAAGGTGAAGACAAAATGCTCAAGCGGGCTAAGCTGGAAAAGCTCGAGCCCATGGAAGTTGCTGAAAAGTACTTCTGGAAATACTTTGACAACCTCGCCAAGTTACAGGTGCGCCGCCCGGACATTGTGCCGCGCGCCAGCGGTCATATTCCTGAGCAAATCGAGTTAACGCAAGCACTGCTGGATGCGGGACATGCTTATGAAGTGAACGGCAGCGTTTATTTTGATGTGTCGTCGTGGCCAGATTATGGTGAACTGTCAGGCCGGAATACAGACGACGCGCTCGAGGGAACCCGGGTTGAAGTCCGCTCCGAAAAACGCAACCCGCAAGATTTTGCGCTCTGGAAACGGGCGGAGCCCAACCACATCATGCGTTGGAATAGTCCTTGGGGCGAGGGTTTTCCCGGTTGGCATATTGAGTGCAGTGCCATGAGCACCAAATATTTAGGTGACGAGTTTGACATTCACGGGGGCGGCCTCGACCTCACCTTTCCGCATCACGAGTGTGAAATTGCTCAAGCTAAAGCGGCGGGAAAAGGTTTTGCACGCTACTGGATTCACTGGAATTTTATCACCCTATCTGGTGAAAAGATGGCCAAGTCGAAGGGTCACTTTGTGACGCTCGAGGAACTCCTCACCCAAAACGACCCGCAAGCCGTGCGCTTTCATCTGCTCAACACCCACTACCGCACGCCCAGCGACTTTAGCCCAGAAAGTTTGCAGGCTTCCGCTCAAGGACTCAAACGCATTCAAGAAAGTCAGCGCGAGGTAAGCCGTTTGCTAGCAGGCGAAACACCCGACCTACCTGAGCAGGACCCTCTCGCTAGGTTTCGCGAGCGGTTTCAGGAGGGCATGAACGACGACTTCAACACACCCCAAGCCATCGCTGCCTTGTTTGATGGCACGCGGGAAATTAACGCGCACATCAACACTCAACCAGAGGCGAGTTTTTTAGCAGCCGCACAGGCGTTTTATAAAGATTTATTGGATAATGTTTTGGGCCTACCGCTCACTGCAGACGGGCCAAGCCACAGTAAAGACACCCTCGACGGGCTCGTAGGCATGATTGCTGAGCAACGCCAAAAAGCACGCTTAGCACGCGATTTCCGTACCGCAGACGGACTCCGCAAACGCCTAGCTGAACTTGGTGTAACCCTAGAAGATACCGCAGACGGGAGCCGCTGGAAGTTGAACTAAATCTGGCGCATCGCACGACGTTTTTAGGTGATGCTGAGTTGCATGTGAGGGTATCAGCATCATCTAATTTTTTTGGATGACGCCAGCAAAGCAGTTGACAATTCTCGTCATGGCAGCTTCAAGATGTGTTGATGTAAACATCTTGGTAAATTTTCTCTCCCTTTCCCCCTATCCCTAACTTCACGTCACTGCTCACTGTCAATCGAGTCATTATCAGCACATGATGATAGTGATGCCGCACTCCCTCTATAACCAGCATCAAACCATACCGGTAGGTAAGGCTCGAGCCTTCAGCCCTAGCCACATCCACGTGCCCTTACCAGACGGTCACCGCTTCCCGATGGATAAATACAGCATGTTGGCATCTCACCTGAAACGTGCTGGCTGGCAGATTGATAATTCACCGTTTGCAAGCTATGACGACCTAGCGCGAGTGCATCACCCAGAGTATTTACAGGCTGTTGCCACACAAACACTGGACGCTAAAGCTGTACGTAAACTAGGTTTTCCTCTTAGCTACGAGCTTTATGAACGCTCCCTTGCTAGTGTTGGTGGCACACTTGCAGCTTTGTACGATGCCCTTTTTGGTCCCTACAAACTCGGCATCAACTTAGCTGGTGGTACGCACCACGCTTATGCTGACCACGGTGAGGGCTTTTGCGTGTTTAATGACATCGCCATAGCTGCCCGGCACGCCTTAGAACACGGACTTGCCCAGCATATTTTGGTGATTGATGTTGACGTACATCAAGGTAACGGCACGGCCAAACTGTTTGAAGATGATGCTCGAGTAACAACGTTCAGCATGCACGGTGCGCGCAATTACCCGTTTCACAAAGAAGCAAGTGATGTTGATGTGGGGCTAACAGATGGTACGGAAGATAGTGAGTTTTTGGAGTTATTGGGGCAGCACCTTCCCACCCTTCTCGTTAACGATGTTGACTTGGTCTTCTTTCAAGCTGGCGTGGACGTACTCTCTGGCGACCGCTTTGGACGCATGAACTTAACACCAACAGGTGTTGTGCAGCGCGACAGCTACATCCTGCGTAGTTGCAGAAACATTCCTGTTGTCTACATGATGGGCGGCGGCTATCACAAAACCATCAGCACAACGGTTAACGCGCACGCAGCCTCACTCAAAGCCCTTTACAGCCTCCGGCAAGTTAGTGGCCTCAGCACGACCAACACATCTTTGTAACAAGCTGTCTTATCACCGCTCCTAAATTTAACAAGCTTCATCCGAGGACAGTAACCTCAACCTTTGATAACCTGTCAACCTTGGCAAATCTTGGTGATTTTATGTCTGTCAGGATAGACTGATTTTGTTATGAGTACTCACATCAACGCCAACGATGGCGACATCGCCGAAACCGTTTTACTGCCCGGAGACCCCCTGCGCGCCAAGTACATGGCGGAAACCTTTTTAGATAACCCCGTCTGTTACAACGAGGTACGCGGGATGTACGGCTTTACGGGTACTTACCAAGGTAAGCGCGTGTCTATTCAGGGAACAGGCATGGGGATGCCCTCTGCCTCGATTTACATTAACGAACTCATGATATTTTACGGGGTCAAAACGCTGATTCGGGTGGGGTCGTGTGGCTCGTTTCAAGCTGATTTGAAATTGCGCGATATTGTCATCGCCATGAGTGCGTCTACCAACTCGGCTATGAACAGCGTGATTTTTAATGGGATGGATTACGCGGCAACCGCCAACTTTGACTTGCTCTTAAAAGCGCACCAAGCCGCTAAAGACAAAGGCATAACTGCAAGAGTTGGCAGTGTGCTTTCGAGTGACACCTTTTACGCCCACGACCCCGACCACTGGAAACTTTGGGCAGAGTACGGCGTGCTAGCCATTGAGATGGAAGCTGCCGGGCTTTACGCACTTGCTGCCAAACACGGCGCGCGTGCGCTGGCCATCTGCACGGTGAGCGACAGCTTAGTGAGTGACGAAGCAGCACCTCATGAAGACCGCGAAACAACCTACACCGACATGATTGAGATTGCCCTAGAAGCGGGTTTGAGTTAATAGTTCAACCAAGTTAGCGAGTTAGGTGATGCTCGAGCCACGCTATCTCGCTCCTAAAAACATCTGCTCTGGCTGCTGATAAAACATAACTTGATGCATCTGTAGTGTACATCTGCAGTTAAAACGGTGGCAACCTCGAGCTGGGTTGCTATGCTCTTCAGCACTATGCGCTATCTCAATACCGATGACATCATCTTCAGTAAAGTCCAGGGCGTTACCCCCAAAGATACACCACAAACTGCACTACGCTACGGCTGGTCAAGGGTTTCAAGTCAGCCACATTTAAGCGCAATGTAGCCGTGATTCAAAGTTCATGGCAGTGTAAGCTTCCATGCTAGGGCATCTGCGAAGCATCAAGTTGTAGATTACCTAAGTAGCACTATCTATAATTTTTAGCACGACACTACCCTGCTTACCAGAAATTTGTGATCGTACAAATGCTTCTTGATAGTCGGAAAGTGCAAACACACTATCATGATATGCGCTAAGCTTCCCCTCTTCGATCCACCCTGTAATGCTTTGTAATTTGTGCTGGCTACCTTGCGTGACCATCAGGTATTTGGTTTTTTTCGCGCGAATTGTGTTGGCTGCAATGTCCACTAGGGCTTTGAATGGGTTTGCAGGAATAAATTGACCTCTCGCTGATAAGAGATGCTGAATGTCTTTGAAAGCCACTTTGGTTGTAAGCTCAAAGATAACGTCAAACTGAGATGGCAAGTTCTGAATCGCCGTTTCTTTATAGTTGATGACGTGGTCAGCGCCTAATTGTGAGAGGAATGCCTCTTGATTAGGTCCCGCAACGGCAGTGACTCGAGCACCCAACAGTTTGGCAATTTGTATCGCATAAATTCCTACACCACCAGCAGCACCATTGATAAGTACATGATCGTTAGTACCCACATTAGCTAACTCCTGCAGCGCAACTAGCGATGTGAGTGCCCCTAATGGTAGTGATGCTGCCTCTTCAAAACTCAACGTTGCAGGCATGTGTGCCATGTAGTCCTGAGACACAGCAATATACTCTTGATGCGTCTTAGGCTCTTTGAACAAATGGACATATCCAAATACTTTATCTTCCGGCTGAAAATGGGCATTACCTTCCACAATAACGCCTGAAAATTCTAAGCCCGTTTTGACCGATGGGCGACTGCCTGAGAGCTTAGACATCAAATTAAAAGTGCCTTGTGAAACCTCAACATCAGTTGAGGTGACTGAAGCAGCCATAACCTTGACCAGCACTTCATTGCGGCCTACGGACGGCATCTTTAATGATGTGTCAAGCATGATGCTTTTTTGATGAGTAATCAAACCTTGCATACACAACCTCTTTTAAATAATTTACAGAATAATTTTGTGTTATAGTGCTGTGCTTAGGTCATATGGCTGTGCCATCACCTGACGACGTAACTGCTCATAATCTTCCTCGCTAAGCCAGGCGGGTCGTCTTGGCTTAGGACGCTCGCGCAGATGTCCTTGCTCTCGATACTGCCTGATACGAAATCCGCTTATATCCCGAATAATGCCTAAAGGCATCATCTCGTCCAGCGCGGATTTCGTAATGTATCTTACCTGCTCTGGCAGGGGTTGATTCCTTTGGGAATCAACCGGATTTGGTATGACATAGCGTTTCACTCTTGTCCAGCTTGCCTTGAACCGATCGGCCACTACTCGACTACTTTCTCCTTCAGCTACTGTTTCTACAATCCGTTTTCGTATCCTCTGAGTATCCTCGCATGCCTTATCCTAAGCCCTCTACTTCTGGATGACACTACAGGTTTGTTGGATGACACTACAGATTTGTCAAAGTCACCAAAGACATAACGCTCGAGCCGAGGTTGACTGGTATTGGGGTTTGCTTGGAGTGCGTGCAAGGTAATCCAACATTATGTACAATAAAAAGTGCATTATATCCTTTCCGGTTAATTCGTTAACGAATTAACCCACGTGGAACGTGAAGAAACAGCACCCGTTTCCGATGGGAACGGCATAAAGCCCGTAGGGGTTTATAAAGTGTTTAATCGGAATCGGTATTACCATGTTTTAACAGTATGTTCTGACAAGGTAAGCAAATTTTGAAGGTATAAATTTACCAATACCTTTATACGGTCAACGGTATGTCTCTTTTTACATATGCTTCTTTTACACATGCGTTGATACAAGGAGGACAATTGTGAAGTGCCGACGGAGTTTTTGGACGCTAGCTATCGTGAACTTGTTGCTTGCAGCCTGTAGTAGTACAGACACCACCCCTGCACCGCCTGTAGGCGTTGTTGATGTCACCTTACAACCTGATTTTGAGCCAGACCCACGCGTGCTCGAGGGCACTACGAGTGGTACGACCGTTGATGCTTTTGAAACATACGGCACAGATAGCAGTGGTGAAGCGTGTGCAGGTTTTGTCGCTAGCGAACCAGATTATGTGCTTACACTTGAAGCAGGCGATAGTGGTTTAGACAGTTTCGGCTATTTTAACGTGTATGTTTTTAGCGAGGTCGACACAACCTTGGTCATTGTACGAGACGAGACTGGACAGCCACAATGCAATGACGACACCTTTGAGATCGACCCCGTGATAGAAATTGATAATTGGCCTTTTGGCACATACAGTGTCTACGTGGGTACGTTTGACGAGAATGTCTCTGCTAACTATGAAATTGAATTCAGCCAACGTGAATTTGCGGATTAAGCGAACATCAGCTTCAGTCAATATTCAGTGACATAGCAACCTATACCAGCATGATCGAGATTAGCCTAGAAGCGGGCCTGAGTTGAACTGTAGCGCTCGAGGTGATGCTCGAGCCACGCTATTTCGCGCTCAAAAACATCTACATCTGCTGAGGCCACAAGATCATCAAGCACACGGCGCGCGGCCTTAGGTTGATGCAGGTGTAACCAAAGTTGTGCGCGCAGCACAAGCTCTGCTGCTTCTGTAGGTGTATCTTCTGGGTTATTTTCTGATACGGTAGCAAGTTCTGCCAGAGCCGCGTGATACGCACCTGCTTGTTGATAGAGCAGTGCGCGGCGGTAGCTACTAGCAGCACCATCAACCTCAGCACTATCAACCTCAGCACCATCAAGCTCAGGTAATGGGGTGTTTAAGCGTTGCTCGAGCATCTCCTGCTGGGCAGCGAGTAAAGGGCTAAAATTTAAAACCTGTAGGCTCGTTGTTTCAGCCACATCCACAGGCTCGTCTGAGGCTGTTATCGTCTCGTCTGAGGGCGTAGAGGCAACCTCATCTGAACTCACTGCTGTGATGCCGAGGCCACTATTAGGCTCATCTGTTGAGGCGGCTCCAGTTGAGTTGGCTCTAGGTAAAGTAGCTGTGGCATCAACATCAACATTAGGTGGCAATGCATTTGCTGCTGTGAATACGGCGACAACCTCGAGCCGGTAACGCACTCCCGGCAACAGCGCAGGAACATCCTCTGGATAAGCGCGGGTCACAACAGCCCCAGCTAAATCAGCCTCAGCTAAATCTGTAGCGCTAACGTCCGTCTGTTTTTCCCAAACAAGCTCGCCGTCGCTATAGCGCACGGCCACTCGGTAGGCCAGCGCACCTGCAACCGCCTGCCAACGCACCTGCGGACGATTACTGAGAATGGCCCCATAGCGCGGATACAGCACCGCAGCATAGACCACGCCTTTGGCAGGTAGTTGCCACAAAACTGCTTGGGGCGCAAGGTCCCAAGCTGGCGTGCGCCCGCAGGGATTCACCTGAAGGGCGGCGAACACGAGGATTTCCTGACCGTTGTGACACAGTAGTAATAGCCTCGAGCCACTCTCCAAACGCAGGACAACGTCGTTCTCAAGGTGGCTACCCTGCACCAGTGGGCGCGCAGGCGCAAGCCCAAGCTCGGTAGCAAGTTCAGCGCTGGCGCTACCTTGCAAAGCAATCACCCGGTGCGGGCCAAGGCTGGCAGCAGCAGAAGCTAGCTGAGATATATTTTGAGGTCTAGCCCGAAGATAGTTGCGAGCCGCTTCCAGCAAACTAGGCAGTACTGGGGCCTGCTCAGCGTAAATCAGGCAGTTGGCAGCACGCAGGTAGAGATCATCTGCAGATGTACTCGCTGGTAACTCCTGAGATTGTTGGGCAAGCTCGAGCTGTAAACAATAGGCTTCCGCATTGCGCATGTCCAGCGCTACTGCTGTTGATAGCGCGTCTTCAGCAGTTAGCAAATTACCCAGTTCCAAGTTAATCCAGCCGATGTTTTTATAAATGCGGCTTAACGTGGCGGCCTCATCACGCACCTCAGCTAGGGGGGTAGATGCAGTCATAACGCCGTCATCAGGTTCGGTAGCTAGGCTCGAGGGTGATGTTTTTTCTGCCTCGAGCAGGTGAGGGGTTAACTCTAACGCCGCTCGGTTTAGAAGTTGCAAACTACGGTTAAGGGAGCTTCTATCCGCACTATCACTAACACCGTGAACAACTTGCGC
>JBCCOX010000179.1:0-8386 GCA_039025155.1 Deinococcota bacterium
GACGGCAGCTACCCCACCGCAACTACCCGCTGGGAAAAACGTAATATCTCCCAAGACGTGCCTATCTGGGACCCAGAGGTTTGTATTCAATGTGGCAAGTGTGTGCTGGTGTGCCCCCACGCTGTAATCCGCAGCAAATTGGTTGACGAAGGCACTTTGGCAGATGCGCCTGAAGGTTTTGACTACGCACCTGCTAGGTGGCGCGGTCTCAAAGATAAACAATACACTTTACAAGTTGCCATGGAAGACTGCACCGGCTGCGCACTTTGTGTGGAAGTTTGTCCTGCCAAAAACAAACAAGCCGCTGGTTTCAAAGCCATCAACATGGCACCGCAAGCCCCCGTGCTCGAGCAAGGCAAACGCAACTGGGATTATTTCTTAGACCTCCCCGAAGTTTCAGATGACACAGGTTTAGCCTTTAAGACCGTCAAAGACGTGCAATTACGCTTACCGATGTTTGAGTTTTCAGGTGCTTGTGCGGGCTGCGGTGAAACGCCTTACCTCAAACTGATGAGCCAACTTTTTGGCGACCGTACCCTTATTGCCAATGCCACCGGGTGTTCGTCAATTTACGGCGGCAACTTGCCCACTACACCGTGGAGCACCGACGCTGCTGGGCGCGGGCCAGCTTGGAGCAACTCGCTGTTTGAAGACAACGCTGAGTTTGGCTTGGGCATGCGCTTAAGTTTAGACAAGCAAGTCAGCTATGCTAAAGAGTTGTTAGAACAAGTTCGCACGCACGTTGGTAATGACCTCGTCAACGCACTACTTGCTGCTGACCAGAGTAATGACGCAGGTATCGCCGCGCAACGTGCGCGGGTAGCAGTGCTCAAAGACAAATTAGCAGGTGCTAGTGATGCAAGCAGCCTCGAGCTACTCAATTTAGCCGACAAACTGGTCAAGAAAACCGTTTGGATTGTCGGCGGCGACGGCTGGGCTTATGACATTGGCTACGGCGGGCTCGACCACGTGCTGGCCAGCGGGCACAACGTAAACGCGCTGGTGCTAGATACCGAAGTGTACTCCAACACAGGTGGGCAAGCGTCCAAAGCTACAGGACTTGCAGCGGTGGCCAAGTTTGCTGCCGGCGGTAAAGCCACGCCTAAAAAAGACCTCGGCATGATCTCGATGAGCTACGGCTACATCTACGTGGCACAGATTGCGATGGGTGCTAATGACGCCCAAACCGTCAAAGCATTTATAGAAGCTGAATCTTACGACGGACCTTCACTGATTATTGCCTACAGCCACTGCATTGCCCACGGCATCAACATGGCTAAAGGTATGGACCAACAAAAACTAGCTGTTCAATCTGGTTACTGGCCCTTGTACCGTTACGATCCACGCCGCATAGACGCTGGGAAAAACCCCTTCCAACTGGACTCACGCGCACCTAAAGTGAGCTTCCGTGACTACGCGCTTAACGAAACCCGTTACCGCATGCTCACGCTCGCCAACCCAGATGAAGCCGAAAACTTATTCGATGCCGCCCAAGCCAACGTCGACACGCAGTGGCAGCGTTACCAAGCGCTAGCCCAAGGTTAATCACGTTCTAGCGGTCACATCCTTACAAGGGTTTGCCTGCCTTCACATTGAGGTTATGAATGAAGACAGGCAAACTCTTATTTTTCAAATAAGACAACATCCGCTATGAACTCTAAAACGTCTAACGGCTCCATGAGATGTTAGGACACCTTAGCTAATTGTGCATAAGCAAGTTAGAAAGGAGGCTTTCATAAGATGCTGTGCACCTGTCAGCAGGGGTGTGACGTAACAAAACAGTACCGAGACACAACGACACTACTCGAGCATCCCCTCACTTAAATATCAACGGGCAAAATGGTAAGACGCACGAATAGCACAACCATCAGCAAATCGGCACATACCTCAAACACCTTAAATCAAGCAGTTACCGAGAAGGAGAAGGGCTATGAACTCAACAACACTGGATTTAACCACCACGTATTTAGGACTCACCCTCGAGCATCCCCTCGTCCCCTCAGCGTCGCCCCTGTCGTACAGTTTGGAACGCATCAAGCGGCTCGAGGACGCAGGCGCGCCCGCTGTCATCATGCACTCACTGTTTGAAGAGCAAATTAACCAACAAGCCGGTGCGCTCGACCATTATTTGAACTACGGCAGTGAAAGTTTTGCCGAGGCGACCAGTTATTACCCCGAACGTGACGACTATAATGTTGGCCCAGACGACTACCTCGAGCTTGTCCGCGGTGCCAAAGAAAGCACCAACATTCCCATTATTGCCAGCCTTAACGGAAGCTCTGCAGGCGGTTGGACGCGCTACGCTAAGATGATTGAACAAGCTGGCGCAGACGCACTTGAACTGAACATCTACCTGATTCCCACCGACACACATGTGACCGGCAGCGACATTGAGAAGCGTTATTTCAATATTTTGCGAGACGTTAAAGAACTCATTAACATTCCTGTAGCTGTTAAGTTGAGCCCGTATTTTAGTGCCATGGCCAACATGGCGAGTCAGCTCGAGCGGGCCGGGGCGGACGGCCTTGTGCTGTTTAACCGTTTTTATCAGCCTGATTTTGATCTAGAAACCCGCGACGTTGTGCCGCATTTGGTCTTGAGTCAACCGTTTGAACTCACTTTGCCGTTACGTTGGGTGGCTATTTTGTACGGCCGTGTGGGCTGTGATTTTGCCATCACCAGCGGCGTTCACACGCATTTAGATGTCATCAAGTCCATGATGGCCGGTGCTAAAGTGGCCATGAGCGCGTCTGAACTGTTACAACACGGGCTGGCCCGCATTCGCTCCATGAAACGAGCGCTAGTTGCCTGGATGGAAGAAAACGAATACGAATCCATTAAACAAATGCAAGGCAGCATGAGCCAGCGTTTTGTCAAAGATACCAGCGCTTTTGAACGCGCCAACTACATGAAAACCTTGCAGTCATGGAAAGCTGATCCGACAGGTGCAAGTCCAACACACCCTCTTCGGTCGAACTAACCACATTCCTAACAAACGTAAAGACGTGCCTCAGAAATTACTCGAGGCACGTCTTTTTAAGATTGGCATTAACACCCTAAAATAAATTGAGGCAATACACTTAACAATTAAGTTCTCGCACCTTGCGGCACAGAATACTGCCATATGCCTCAGACCAATAATGCGACCGTACAATTTTAAATCCAGCTTTACGGATTAAAGCCTCGAGTATCCACGAGAAAGTACTATATTCTTCGTTTACATGGACTAAAAACTCTTCACGTGACCAGCCACTTGTTCGCGTCACTTCATCAATCCATTTATCAATAGACGCTTGATGATTTTCTGGCTCAAACGAAAAAATGACGTCATGTATGTAAACTCTACCGTTCATTTTGAGCGTTTTGTTGAAGTTAGTGAGTGCAACGGCTTTCCACATATCAGGTAAATGATGAAATGCAAACTTCGTAACAATAAGGTCTACAGGTTGACCATCATGTTCATAGGATAAGAAGCCAGCATGATGGGTTGATATGTTTCTGACTTCGTTATCTTTAGCAGACTTTGTGATGTACTCGAGCATGGCGGATGATGTATCCACTGCATAAACATGCTCACACATTTTAGCCATCGCAATACTCAAAGCACCTGTACCAGGACCAAACTCGATGATTGAGTCTTGAGGTTTTACTTCAAGTTCTTTAGCCAGTCGAAGACCATCTAGTATTGTTGCTTTTTGCTTGCCATCGTACTCTTTGACAAGGTCTTCATTGGTGAAATCTATGTTTTGCTGAGCAAGCTCATTGAATTGATATTTCAACAACTACCTCACATTAGAGTGAACGAGAATGACAACGACTGATCTCTGAAACGTGATAATGACTTGATGCTCTCTTATAGCAAGACTCGTCAACCTAGTACCACGCTTTCCGTTCAACCTGCACTGTAGGGTTTAGCTCTGCGAGGATGCGCTCAAACTCATCTAAATTACTAAAGCCCTCAGGTGAACGGTAGCTGTAAGGCACGACAACTCGAGGTGACAAGGTTGCTACGGCTTGGGCAGCTGCTTCAACGCCCATCGTAAACGGTAAGTTCATAGAAACAACAGCTGTGTCGATGTTCTCGAGTGCCAGCATTTCGGGGGTGCCTTCGGTATCTCCTGAAAAGTAAACGCGCGTGCCACCCACCTCCATCACCACGCCAATATCACCACGTGAACGAGGATGAAACTCTTGCGCCTCGGGGCGTATGTTGTAGGCCGGCACAGCGGTAAAGGTAATACCGAGGACCTCCTGCGTTTCTCCAGCTTCAAATCCGCTTACGCCTGCTGCAAATCCGGGCGTGTTGTTGGCAATCATCAGCGGCACCTCATCAATCACAGATTGTGGCGCAAGTACCACTGTCTGGCGCGATAACATACCAATCATCGTCTCAACGCTGAGGTTCTCAGGGTGAACGTGAGTCAGTACAACAATGTCGGGTCTGCCGTAGGCAGCGTACTGTGACTGCGAGCCCACGGGATCCACAAAGATGGTCACGCCATTCCACTCAACCACGGCGCTCGCGTTCGAGATCGCGGTAATTTCTGGCAGGTTTTCTGGAGCTGGGCCGGTTGCAAACGCGCTTCCCCAAATAGCAATAAAAGTTACAATCATACTAACTATTTTCATATTTGTAAATTAGCATCGGACTTTTCCGGGAACAAGCTAATAGGCTGCAAACTTAACATTGGATTGATTCATTAAGCTTTAATCCGATGCAATTACCAAGTCTTGGCTGATGGTCTCAAATGCCCTGCGGAGGACACCTATGCCTTCCTCGAGCTGTTCATCCGTCAGTGTAAGCGGCGGCAGAAAGCGCACGCAGTTACTAAATAAGCCCGCCCGAATCGTGATGAGTCCGTGTTTAAGGGTCGTTTCGTTCAGTTTAGAGGTGAGCGCTGCGTCTGGCGTCTTGCGGTCAGGATCGCTGACAAGCTCGAGCGCTAACATCGGTCCTAGACCGCGCACGTCCCCAATCACCTCAAAGTCCTGTTTAAGTGCTAACAAATGCCCATGCAAATGTTCACCAAGTTCCTGCGCCCGGCTCAAAAACGCCTCTGAACTGATGATTTTGAGCGCTTCAATAGCGGCCACACAGGCGAGCGGATTGCCACTGTAAGTACCGCCCAAGCCGCCCGGGTGCGGTGCGTCGACAATCTCTGCCCGGCCTACTACGGCTGCCAAGGGCATGCCAGCAGCAAGGGATTTAGCTGTAGTGAGTAAGTCCGGCACAATGCCGTAGTGTTCAATTGCAAAAACTTTTCCCGTGCGCCCCATGCCGCACTGAATTTCATCAGCAATCATGACCATGTTGTGTTCGCTGCACAACTCGCGGATGCGCTGTAAAAAGCGCGGCGGCGTAGGGATAAACCCACCTTCACCAAGAACGGGTTCAATGACTATGGCCGCCACTGCACTTGGGTCAACAAAGGAAATGAGGGACTGCTCGAGCTGCTGGATGCTGTAATCGACAAACGCCTCTTCAGTTAGCCCCTCCGGCCGCCTGTAAACATTTGGAAACGGCAACCGGTAAATTTCCGGTGCAAACGGCCCAAAGCCTTTTTTGAACAGCGCCCACTTGCTGGTCATGGCCATGGTTAGGTTGGTACGCCCGTGATAAGCACCTTCAAAGACAATCACGCCTTGTTTGCCAGTGTGAACCCGGGCCATTTTGACGGCAGCCTCAACTGCCTCAGCGCCACTGTTGAGTAGGGCTGCTTTTTTAGGAAAATCACCCGGTGTCAGGTCATTGAGCATCTCTGCCACAGTTGCATACGACTCATAACTGCCCACAATAGCTGACATATGAATGAGGTCGTCTGCTTGGCGTTTAATCGCATCTACGATGCTAGGTTGATTGTGCCCCACGGCCATCATGCCGATGCCGCCTGCAAAGTCAAGCAAGACGTTTCCGTCAACATCTGTTACTGCTGCGCCTTCCGCTTTAGCAGCCGCAATGCGGGTGAGTTTAGCTGTGCCCTTGGCAGTAGCAGCCTCACGACGCGAGACAAGCTCGAGACTCTTAGGTCCCGGCACCTCGGTACGCAACTTGATGGTTGGCATGTCATCTCCTTTAGATATCTGTTATGTGCTATGTGACGACGGAACTGCCATGAGCATCGAAGGTTACAAATCTTGAAGCTCACGTAAATCACTAACCTCTTGATAAGATTTTTATGGGAGTACTACTTATAATAAAGTTTTATTTAATTTAATAACAGATAGATTTTAATATAGAGACACATTTTTGCTTTCATTGCTTACCTTACCGACCTCCTGACACATCCACACACGCGCCAGTCATATAAGAGGCTTTGTCTGATAATAACCACAATATCGCCTCGGCAATTTCTTGCGCCTCACCCACACGTTGCATAGGAATACTTGCTTTTACGCGCTCAGCACGTTCAGGCTCACCTCCTAAAGCGTGAATTTCGGTATGGATAGTACCAGGGCGTACAGTATTTACACGAATACCACGACTTGCAACCTCTTTCGCTAAACCAATCGTTAGCGTGTCCACGGCGGCTTTCGAGGCAGCGTAATCTACGTATTCAAAGGGTGAACCTAGGGTTGCTGCAATAGACGACACATTAACGATCCCACTTCCCGCCTTCATACGTTTGATGGCTTTCTGACAGCATAAAAATGTACCAAAGACATTAACAGCAAAAACACGTTGCCAACGGTCTACAGTCATATCTTCCAAGGGCATTTGCTGTTCTAGTGTGCCCGCATTGTTCACGAGCGCATCAAGCTTGCCAAAATGATCATCAATAGCTGCAAACATCATGTCAACATCAGCTTGACACGCAATATCAGCTTGTATGGCGATGGCATGTTGTCCTCGTTCTTGGATACTCGTCACAACATGTTGCGCTGCATCAACGTTATGAACATAGTTGACAATTACATCAAACCCATTTTCAGCCGCAAGTAGCACCGTAGCTGCACCAATACCGCGACTCGAACCAGTTACCAACATCACTTTACTCACAATTGACAGTATAAACCCAACATCCGTGACCTCTCTCAACGTCCATGGCTCACAAAACCATTGACTCCAAGATTATTAAGATAAATACAATTGTACATGATATCAAATTTTTAGGAGATTTTTGCAAACATACTTATTAGTAACTAAAAAGCTCATTTCAATCGTTTCTAAATCGACGTTTACAAACGACCTATATAAATACCCAGCATCACGTTAATAGCTTAGCTCTCCCAATGACTACCATCTAAAGGTTTATCCACAGGCGCAGTGAGTGCTTTGTAAGCAGCTGGACGGCGTTGTTTGAGTAAAGGAAATAAGTGACGCCACTGGTCGAAAGTAGCTTGCTCGAGACTCGCCACAATAACTGCCTCAGCATCTTCAGGTGCTTCTGCAAGTATGTTCCCGCCGGGGTCAGCAATAAAACTGCCGCCGTAAAAGCGCACGCCGTTTTCGCTGCCAATACGGTTAGCCGCCGCCACAAACACCCCATTGGCAACCGCGTGACCGCGCATGACCGTTTGCCAAGCGGGTTTGGAGTGAACGTCTGGCGCGGTTGGCTCGGAACCGATTGCCGAGGGATAAAAGACAAACTCCGCCCCTGCCACTGCCGCCATGCGGGAAACTTCTGGAAACCACTGGTCATAGCAGGTGGGGGTGCTGATGTGCAAGTGCTCGAGGTCGTGAACTGGATAAGGCGCTGGCGCAGCTTCGTAGTTACCACTTATAAAATAATCTGTCTCATGGTAGCCGTCACCAGAAGGAATGTGCAGCTTTTCGGTCGCGTAGCGCAAAACGCCATCTGGCGTGTGAATAAGCGCTGTATCTAGGTAGTCTGTTGGCTCTGTAGAGGTTAGCGGAACGTGGCTTAGGCGTTCAAAAATACTGCTGACGATGATGACACTATGTGTTTTAGCAAGTTCGCACATGAGCAGGTCTGTTGGCCCGCCGTGACGCGCTTCTGCCCAACGGAAGTTGTCTGGGTCGCGCACGCCAGCAACATAGGGTAACAGCGAAAACTCGGGCAAGCCGATGATCTCTGCGCCTTGTCCAGCGGCATCTGCAACCAGTCTGCGGTAGGCTTGTGCCATCTGCTCAGAACTGCCGAGCCACGGGAGTTGGATGATAGCCACACGAGTTGTTTTCATAGCCACGTGCTGATGCCAGCAATTTTGCGGCTTCCGGTTAGGTCAAGTTTAATGTTGATATCTGTCGTTAGTATGACTGCTAAGGACATAGCTTCATCATACAAAGCTCACCGCGACAAATCTATGTGTCCTCATCATACCCATCCCCAATACACAAACAGAGCTCGAGCATGCCCACAAAGACATTGTTTATGACAAAGACATTGTTTATGACAATGTTAGCTTCTCCAGCGGGATCTTCTTA